>NZ_CBDRFA010000045.1:0-69521 GCF_965343085.1 Nocardiopsis synnemataformans
GGCTCCGGCGGAGGAGATCGCGGCCGCGTGCAGGGCCAGGGCCTCGGTCAGGGTGGACTTGCCGGCGTCGGGGTGGGAGATCACCGCGAACGTGCGCCGCCGGGACGCCTCACGCACGACCTCAGACTCCTGCTTGGTGGCGCCCGCCGTGTCCACGCTCATTTCCGCTGTCCGATCCGCCTCGTGTGACTACCCGTTTCCCGGCCCACCAGCCTACGCTCGTCGGAGCGCGGCCCCGACCGCGCGGGGCCCGGCCGGGGCGCGGATCGGGGGGAGGGACGGGCGGCGGACCGGCCCGCGAACTCAGGACCCTCCGGACCTCCCGGGTTTCTCCGGCCTCCCTGGCCTTCCCGCACCTTCCGGAGCCCTCGGCCCCTACGTCCTCGCGGGCCCCTCCGCCCTCCCGGATTCCTCGGACTCCCGGACGGCCTCGGCGACACGGCGGAGCAGCTCCTCGCGGCCGGTGTCCCCCGGGTAGACCGCCACGAGCACCCGGTCGCGCCGCGACTCCGGCGAGGTGTGCAGCATCGGCTCGGCGGACCGGCGGACGAAGTCCACGGCCTCGTCGAAGCGCGCCCACACCTCTCGGACGTCCTGCTCCGGGTCGCGCAGCCATCCGCGCAGGACGTGGTTGTGCGCCGCGATGAGTGACGCGGCCACCACCCCGGCGGCCAGCGAGCGGTCCCCGCCTCCCCCGCGCCGCGCCAGGTAGCGGCTGAAGGCGGCCTGGTAGCGGGCGGTCATCGCCACCTCGCGGTCGCGCAGGCGGGCGTGGGCGCGGACCAGGCGGTAGCGGGGCACGGTGATCTCCGGATCGCCCAGGTACCCCTGGAGCACCAGACGGGTGGCGGAGAGGACCGACGTCAGCGGGTCGTCCGGGGAGGCCTCCAGGAAACTCGCGACCGTGGCGAACAACTCGTCGTGCTCGGCGAAGAGGATGTCCTCCTTCGAGCCGAAGCGGCGGAACAGGCTGCGTCGGCTCACGCCCGTGGCCGCCGCGATCTGGTCCATCGTCGTGGCCTCGAACCCGTCCTCGGTGAACAGCCGCACCGCGGCCAGCACCACAACGCGGGTGTCCGCACGCGTCTGGCCGCCTCGGCCTCCCGTGTTCTCCATGGGCTGTGCCCCCTTCGTCCGGCGTCTGGAAGGGCTCTCCGACCCCATCTGTGTACTTCATCCCTTCCACCCCTTATCCTGGCACCGAATGCCAAAGAATGGCACGCAGTGCCATCGGCCGGGACCGCCGCCCGGGGAGGAATGCAGATGAGCGACTTCGACCTGTTCAGAACCACCGAGGAGCACGAGGAGCTGCGCGAGGCCGTACGCTCCGTCGCCGAGGACAAGATCGCCCCGCACGCGGCGGAGGTCGACGAGAGGAGCGCCTTCCCGCAGGACGCCCTCGACGCCCTGGTCGCCACGGACTTCCACGCCCCGCACATCGCCGAGGAGTACGACGGCGTGGGCGCCGACGCCCTGGCCACCTGCATCGTCATCGAGGAGGTCGCCCGCGTGTGCGCCTCCTCCTCCCTCATCCCCGCCGTCAACAAGCTCGGCACCATGCCGCTGATCCTGGGCGCCTCCGAGGAGGTCAAGCGGCGCTACCTGCCCGAGGTCGCCAGCGGTGAGGCGATGTTCTCCTACGGCCTGTCCGAGCGCGAGGCCGGTTCCGACACCGCGAGCATGCGCACCCAGGCCGTCGCCGACGGCGACGGCTGGATCGTCAACGGCCAGAAGTCCTGGATCACCAACGCCGGGGTCAGCAAGTACTACACGGTGCTGGCGGTGACCGACCCCGAGGGCCCGCGCGGCCGCAACGTCTCCGCCTTCGTGCTGCACGCCGACGACGAGGGCTTCACCCTGGGCGAGCCCGAGCGCAAGCTCGGCATCAAGGGCTCCCCCACCCGCGAGCTGTTCTTCGACAACGTGCGCGTCCCCGGCGACCGCATCGTCGGCGCGCCGGGCGAGGGCCTCAAGATCGCGCTGCGCACCCTGGACCACACGCGCGTCACCATCGGCGCGCAGGCCGTCGGCATCGCGCAGGGCGCGCTGGACCAGGCGGTGGCCTACGTCAAGGAGCGCAAGCAGTTCGGCAGGCACATCGCCGAGTTCCAGGGCGTGCAGTTCATGCTCGCCGACATGGCGATGAAGCTGGAGACCGCGCGGCAGATGGTCTACGTGGCCGCCGCCAAGTCCGAGCGCGGCGACGACGACCTGCCGTTCTACGGCGCCGCCGCCAAGTGCTTCGCCTCCGACGCCGCCATGGAGATCACCACCGACGCCGTACAGCTGCTGGGCGGCGCGGGCTACGTGAAGGACTTCCCGCTGGAGCGCATGATGCGCGACGCCAAGATCACCCAGATCTACGAGGGCACCAACCAGATCCAGCGCATGGTCATGGCCCGCCAGCTCCTCAAGTAGGCCGTTGACCTTGGTTTTCGCCTTCACCGTCTGGTAGTGAAGTGGCAGCAGAAGACCCCCGGGAACCATGCTCCCGGGGGTCTGTTCCGTCTATGTTCCGTTCGGTCACTCGCGCCGGAACCGGTCATCGATCGCGCGGCGTATCCGATCCTCGGAGCTGTCGAGGAGATGACCGTAGGTCGAAAGGGTCACGCTCGGGTGGTGCCCCAGCGCCTCGGCCAAGGCCGGGATGGAGACTCCGGCATCAAGCTGGATCGAGGCGTAGTAGTGGCGTAGCTGGTGCATGCCCTGCTTGCGGTCGGTCTCGTAGCGAAGCCGTCCCCGTTTGTCGCGCTCGGGTTCGGGGATCACCCCGACCTGGACAAGGACCGGCTTCCAAAGAGTCTCGCTGTGCGACCGAGCGCGGATGTGTAGGTCATCGGTCCACCGGAAGAGCAGCTTGACCGTGTGCGGCTTACCGTCCGGTTTCTCCCACGGCAGCGTGTAGGGCTGGGGCGGGTTGGCTTCAATGAAGGCCCGCAGGTTCTCCGCCACCCACTGGGGCATGGGAATCGTGCGCTCCCGGTCGTTCTTGGGCAGGGCGAAGACTTCAACCGGTCCGAGCTTCTTGATCTGGCGACGCAGGTAGATGACCTCGTTGTCCAGGTCGAGGTCTTCCAGGGCCAGGGCGAAGACCTCCCCTTGTCGCATGCCGCAGCCCGCAGCGACGATCGGGAGCAGGCGGAAGGGTTCGGGGTGCACGTCGATGAGGTCTCGCACCAGGTCATCAGCCCAAACCTGCACCTTGACCGCGTGATCACGAGCCCGCTTGATGATGCTGGACTTAGCCGGATTGCGTTTGATCGACTCGTCAGCTTCGGCCAGATCGAGCACACCCCGGATCACGAGCAGAACCGTGTTGACCGTGCTGGCGGCCCGGATCTTTCGCAGCTTCCCAAGCAGGGTCTTGATGTCGGAGGGGCGCAGACTCTTGACCGCGCGGCGGCCGATCACGGGTTTGATGTGGAGCCGGTAGACCTCCGCGTAACGCAGAGAGCTGGAAGGGTCCACGGTGAGAGAGGCGTGCCACTTGGCGAACAGCTCATCGAAGGTGATCCGTCCGGCGTTGGGGTCCTGGTACTCCCCGCGCGCCTTATCGGTCTCCATCGCTTCGCCGTGTCGGTCAGCGTCACCCTTGCGTTTGAAGGCCTTGGACTTCTCGTTGCCGTCCGGGTCGATCCACACGGCCAGATAGCGCTTGCCCTTGCCGTAACGGGTGCTCTTCTCCCTGGTCACCGACCCATCCGAGTGCTTGACCCTGCGTATCCACAGGTCCTTGGTGAACGCCATCAGTGCACCTCAGTCCTGTTCCAGGACCCAGGCGCGGACTTCGGTCGGTTCGTAGCGGACATGGCGGCCGACGCGGTGAGACGGGGGTCCGGTGCGCAGGTAGCGCCACTGGTAGAGGGTCTTGGCGGGGATGCCGAGGTAAGCCGCGGTTTCGTCCAGGGTCCACAGCCGCTCAAGGGTCTTCACCGATCCACCTCCGCCCCTTCGGTGGAGCGGCCCATCCCGGCGACCATGGACGCCAGCGCCCACTCTCCTTGGGTGAGGCCCTGCCCGAGGTAGTGCCAGTTGCCCAGGGTCAGCGTCGAACCCTCTTCGCCCTGAACCATGAGCGGGGTGAAGGTCTCGGTGTCCCAGGGGCGCCCGGCGGCGTAGTCGGAGCGCACCTGACGCAGCGCACCGAGGGTGGTGGAGTAGCGCCGGGACTTGGTGGAGAAGTGGCCCCGGAACCCGAGCATGTGCGCCCACTGGCGCAACTTGAGGTCTTCGAGCTGGGGGTACAGGCGCGTGTTCCCCAGCCGCCAGCAGGTGTAGATGAGCTTGCCTGCGTGCGGGCGCACCTGGGTCATGTCCACGTGGTCGATGTCGTAGATACGCCGGTCCAGGGTGCCGGTGTCCTCAGCGGCCTTGGTGGCGTACTTGGCGATGTACCCGGCCACGGCCGTGTCCGTCAGCGCCCGGTCAGGGCCGAAGTCCTCGATCGGGCGCACGTCCACCTGCTCACCCCACGCCAGCGTCCAGGTGCGACCGTTGATCTCAGGAGAGGTGAGCGAGACCGTGCGGGCGGCCGAGTCCACAGCGGCGGTGAGCATGTCCATGCTGGCCCACACCGGAGGCGGCGGCCAGCCGGTGGGGTCCTTGGTGTAGCCGTCCAGCCGGATCACGGCGTGAAAGTGCACCGCGCCCCGAGACTGGAACTCGGCGACCTTGGCGTAGGAGATGCGCACCCGCTTGGAGAAAGCCGTGCGCGAGAGACCGGCGGCCGAGGCCAGGTGGTTGCGCAGGTACAGGGTGAAGCGCCGCCACAGCTCCCCGGTGTGGGCGTGCCAGAGCGCGTGACCGACATAGTCGTAGCGGGCAGGGTCGAGCGGCTGACCGATGAGGGGGTCATCGGTGCGGTGGTGGGTGAAGCAGGCCGCACCGGTGCGGCGAGGGTGGCACACCCGGGTACGGCTGTCCTTGCCGGGGCCACGGTGGACCGCGCCGAAGGAGGGAGCGGTCAGGGTGACGAACGCCCGGGGGTGCACACCGACCGAGGTGGGCACGCCCTTGTCCCCGCCGACGATCCCGGCCTTGACCAGATGGTAGGTGTCGGCCCGGTATTCCTCCGAGCAGGAGGGGCAGCGCGAGGCCCGGCGGTTCTTGCACCGCATGAGCAGTTCGTTGCCGGGTTCGGTGGCGGTGGAGTAGCGCGAGAGTAGTTCCCCGGTGGAGGCGTCCACACGGGTGGTCTCACCGGTCAGGCGCACGGGGCAGGCGCAGCCGCGCAGGGCACGGGTGCGGGTGATCCACCGGTCAAGGTGGTTCTCGTCCAGGGCGGTGATGCGAGCCAGTGCGGGGCCCAGGAGTCCGCCGATGTGTTCGGGTTCGGGCATGGCGAAGAGGCCTTTCGTGGATAGGTGAGGCTCCGGCGCGGCTGGTGTTGTGGAAGCAGGGCCGTCGCCGGGGCCGAGGAACGATCAGGGAGCAGCGACTACCAGGTGGTCTCGCAGTCGCGGCACTCGTAGCCGGTGACGGTTTTGCCGCCGTCGTAGCTGTACTCGGTGATGTCCTTGCCGTGGCAGCTCGGGCACCTCATCGGAAGTCCTGGGTGCCGCTGGTGGCGATGAGCGCGGAGGCGAACAGGGCGGCGTGGTGCATGGCCTGATCCACGTGCGGAGCGCCCCCGGCCTCGTAGAAGCCTTTGGAACCGGTGCGGGTCATCCACCAGCGCACCGGCCAGCGGCGGTCGATCACCGAGTGCGTCACCCAGGACACCGCCACCCCAGCGGCCAGCCGGGCCGGGGAGAGCCGCAGCCCCAAGGCGCGGGAGGTGAGGCCGACAGCGGCGAGCTGGGCCAGGTGATAGCTGGCCACGTGCGCCTGGTTGGCCTTCCAGGACTCCATCTTGTGCTGGGCCTGGTGGTCGTTTTGGAGCAGGTAGTCACCCACGTGATGTGCGGCCGTCATCGCGGCGAACACGGCGGGGAAGGCGTGGGATGTCATAGGCTGATCGAGCCCCTTTCGTTCCTTGCATTCGCGTGTTGGGTTCGTTGGGTAGGTGAACCGGGGTGCGGCGGGTGTGTGGAAGCAGCGCCGCACCCCGGGCATTTCTGGGTTTCGGGCTACTTCTGGTAGCCGGTGCCCTCGCAGTCGCGGCACGCGATGTCCTTCACAAAGGCGAACCGGCGGCCGGTGATCGGAGCCAGTCCCGTCCCGTCGCAGCTTTCGCACAGCTTCATCAGCACCTCTTGATCTCTTGGTGGACCCGGTTGGTCCCCACACCGCCCCGTAGGGCGGCATGGCCATCAACCGGATGGCCGGGCGGGTTCTAGGCCAACTTGGGGCAGCTGTAGCAGCGCTCCGGAACGGTGCCGAGCGGGCCGCTGTAGCTGACCGGGTGTCCGCAGTTGCGGCAGGTCTCGGTGCGCCTCATCGGGTCGGCCTCCCCACGGTCAGCTTGGTGTCGTCGTCGCCCTTGGTCGGTTTCTCCCAGCAGTTCACGGTGATCTCTCTTTCGTTCGGTCTCGCGTGTTGGGTTGGTTGGTCAGGCGAAGCGGGTGGCGGGTCGGCGGGTGTGTGGAAGCAGGCCGCCCACCAGGTCAGGTCGGGGTGTGGCCCAGGCCGGAGCAGTCAGCGCAGGTGTGGCCTTCGCTGGTGATGCCGTGGCCGTAGCAGGCCGAGCACAGGTGGCTGTCGGACGCAGTCATCGCGGGTTCAGCGGGTGTAGCGGATGGTCTTGCCGGAACCGTCGCACTTGCCGCAGGTCCCGTACCTGCGCCCGCCGAGGATTCCCAGCTTCTCGACCACGACTCGGCCGGTGCCGTTGCAGATGATGCAGGTCTCGTGCTTGATCTTTGACATGGTTGTTCTGCCTTCCTCAGTTCAGTTCTCGTTCGCGGGGGTCTTGCCGGTGCCCATGCAGGACAGGCACCAAGCCTGCTGTCCGGGCAGATCCTTGCGTCGCATGGGCACCTCTTCCACGACCTGTCCGGTCCCCGTGCACTGCGGGCAGTCCTTCACAGCCGCACCGTCCCGGTTCCCTTGCAGGTGGGGCAGGTGCTGTACTTACGCACCAGGAGCCCGATCTTCTGAACGAGCACGCGCTTGGTGCCGGAGCAGTTCAGGCACATCACGGTCTTGTTCTTCATGGCGTTGGCCTTTCAGGTCGTGCCGGTTCCGTGGCAGTTCGCGCAGTCCCCGGTGCGGCTGACGCCGGTTCCCGCGCAGGTGTGGCAGGGCATCCCTTCACTTCCTTCCTGGTCAGTGGGTGATCTGGTCACGCAGGGTCGCGGCCACCGTTTCGGAGACCCCCAGGCGGGAGCGCAGTGCGGTCACGGTGATCTCGCGGCCGTGGGTGACGCGGTAGTCCTGCGCCAGCTGGGCGGCGTAGGAGGCCAGCGGGTGACCCTGTTCCACGGCGGCCGGGGCCGGTTGCGGGGCCGGGGCCACCGGGGCCGGTGGGGGTTCGGGCGCGGGAGCCGGGGCGGGCTCGGTGTGCTGCCAGTGCACCTCGGTGACCCGAAACTCCTCACGCTCGGAGGACACCGCTTCAGCGGGCACGGACTCCGGTTCGTCCTGCTGCTGGGGACGGTGAGCGGCGCGACGCTCAAGCATCGACACAGCAACCAGGAACGCGGCGGCCGGAACGGCGGCCATGATCCAGCCCCACACCGTGGGTTGGGCAGTGGCCAGGTTCGCGGCCAAGGTCAGCACCACCGCGCCGACCAGGACCACGGTCGGCCAGGTCACCCCGTCCTTGACACCCCGGGCAGCGTCACGCTGGCGTTCCCGAGCGGCCATGACGCAGGTCAGGTCGATGGAGACCGCCACAGCCCAGGCCATCCACCCGTGCTGCCCGGAGGCTTGGGCCAGGTCGCGGATGTGGGTGAAGGAGCCCGCCGCTGCGATGGCGGCCAGGACCAGGATCGGAGCCCAGTCCGCCGACACCGCCAGTGCCTTGCGCACCTTCACCACCCCCTCTCGATCTCGCGGTAGTGGGCCTCACACACCCACTCGTTCGTGCTGGTGGTCTTGGTGTACGAGGGTTTGGTGCAGTAAGCGCACCAGTAGGAGAGCCCCATAGCCGGTCACAGCCACTTGCGGAACCCACGCAGGTCCCCGTCGAAGTTGGCGTCCATGTCGGCGTAGTGGGTGTTGCACACCCAGGAGGACTCACCCCCGGAGATGGCGCGCGTGGTCGCCGGTTTGGTGCAGAACTCGCAGGTCATCAGGTCAGCTCCTCTTCCAGTCGGTTCCAGTCGATGTCATCGGTCGAAGCGGTGGTGTTCTCGGCGGTGTGGGTCTGGCCCGCGACGAGCAGGTCCCAGACCGGGGCCATGTGGGCGAACTCGGCAGAGGCCTCTTCGGCCATCTGTTCCGTGGTCAGGTCCGACCGTCCCCGGTACCAGCGCCCGTCAGATCCCACGGTCACCGCGACCCCGGGCATCTCGGCGGGGATCTTCAACGCGGCCGACAGCGAGTCCGGAGCCAGGTCACCGAGCGCCATCTTGGCCGTCTCGCCGTCGTTGACCCGGTGGCAGATCCGGCCGGTGATCTGAGCGCGCAGCGCCGTCACACCCGGGCCCAGGTCGGAGCCGACCCGCTGTCCGGCCACGACCAGGTACAGGCCAAACGCGCGGCCGAGCTGGGCGTTGCGCAGCAGCAGAGTCGAGGTGCGCGCGATCTCGTCCTTCTCGGACTTGTCCGTCATCAGGTACAACTCGGCGACCTCATCGACCACGGTCACCACCGGCGTGGGCCTCACCTGTTCGGGGAGCTGCCAGATGTTGCGCACCCCCGCCTCACGGCACAACGTCATACGGTCGGTGAGCATGGTCATCAGGTCATCGAGCAGCCCCACGCACTCGGTGCGGGTCGTGGCCAGCTTGGACATGCGCCGGGCGTAGGGGGTCAGCTCCACCCCGCCCTTGAGGTCCAGCCCGGCCAGCGCCACCGGCTGCGGCGCGAGCTGGTACACCAGAGCGTTGATGTCGGTGGACTTGCCCGACTGGGTGGCGCCCATGATCAGCCAGTGCGGCACCGCGCGGAAGTCGATGATCCACGGGTCACCGGTCTCCAGGGTGCCCATACGGACCTTGAGCAACTCCCAGTCCGCCGCGAGCGGTCCCGCGTTGGTCACGGTGCCCAACGGGTCACGTCGGGAGGCGGCCAGCTCCACCCATCCGGGGCCGGAGGTGCGCAGCCGCACCGAGTCCACCCGCCAGGCGTGCGCGAGCCGGGTGAGCGCCTGGGCGTAGTCGTCGGGGGTCTGCCCGTCGTGCAGCCGGGCGCGGACCCGGAACCCGAACGGGGTCGGGCGGAACCGGGACAGGCGCGGCTTCTTCTCCACGCTCACCCTCTGGATACCGCCCTTGACCTTGGTCTTGCGGCGGGTGTGCGAGAGCCCGCACCCCTGCGCCACGTGCTCCCAGGTCAGGTGAACCCGCAACGCGGAGCCGACCAGGCCGGGGCCATAGGACCAGGTGTGGGGTGACCAGTGGTGCCAGGCGGCGGCCGAGAGCGGCACCGCAGCGGCGACCGGAGGCACCGCCCACAGAATCTCAGGGAACATCAGTCTTCTCCTTTCAGGGGGTTTCGCCCTTGCCGTGGCAGGTCGGGCACAGAGCGAGGTGGTAACCGGGCATGTGCCGGACCTCCCCGGTGCCCGCGCACACCGAGCAGGCGGGCATTACTCGGCGGCCTTGCGCAGGTCCAGGGGCGCGATCGAGGAGGCCGAGAACGCCACACCGTGGCGACCGTTGGTCTCCCACGGGATCGCGGTCAGGCTCTGCACGGTCAGCGGGGTGCCCAGACGGGCGGTGATGGCGTGGGTGGCCGGGAAGCTGACCAGCAGCGTCTCGGCGTCGTTGTCCTCCACCTGCGCGAGGACCTTGAGTTGCCACATCGGGGAGCCGTCGGCGTTGTACTTGATCTCGCCGGTCTGGCGGTCCTTGACCTTGGGGCGCGGGGAACCGGCCGCGATGAAGACCATCTGGGACGTGTCCACGGGAATGTTTCGCATAGCGCCATCCTTATAACTAGTGGCTAGTTCCTAGTTGCTAGGAACAAGCTTGACAGTACATCCCTAGTTGCTAGGAGGCAAGCCGACATGGCAAAAGCTAACTTGAAGGTAAGAAGCACCTGTCTCAAAAACGGACACTTTGCCCGCCCTGTAGGGTGGTCCTCCGAGCTAGGGGGAAGGAGCTAGGTATGAGCTTGGAAACGCCGCGTCACCGATACCAGCAGGTCGCAGACCACATCCGTGCAGCCATCGGGAGCGGGGAGTACCGACCCGGGTCGAAGCTGCCGAGCCAACCGAAGCTTGCCGAAGAGTTCGGCATTACCCAGCGCACTGTAGGCAGCGCAATCGCGGTGCTTCGCCGAGAAGGGCTGGTTCGCGTCGTGGACAACGTCGGGGCATACGTCCGTGAGGTCCCACCCATCCCCCGGTTCGCCAACAAGCGCTACACCACATCCAGCCGAGAGGCCGATGGTGCCCGTGGTGCCTTCGACAGCGAGCTCCGTGAACGTGGCCACGAGACCACGACATCCTTGGTCCAGCACGGCCGTGTCGAAGCTCCCAAGCACGCGGCTCGGGCGCTCGGACTTGAGGAAGGCGCACCGGTCGCCATCCGCAAGCGACACATGCGCGCAGACGAAACACCCGTGCAGGTAGCGACTTCTTACATCCCGTGGGACCTCGCGGAGGGCACAGCGATCCTCGAAGAGGACACTGGCCCGGGTGGTACCTACTCACGGCTGGCCGAGAAGGGGCATGGTCCTGCCCGCTTCACCGAAGCCATCAGGATTCGTACCGTCACTCCGGACGAAGCGGACTTCCTCAAGTCCGACCCCGAGCAGCAGGTGTTCGAGATCCTTCACACGGCGTGGGACGAGAACGACCGGGCGGTAGAGATCTGTGTTCACGTCATGCCCACTTACCAGTGGGAACTCCACTACGAGTGGCCTGCCAACTAGACAGCACAACAAGAGCCCGGCCACCGCAAGGTGAGCCGGGTTTCTTCATGCCCGGAGCCGGGTGATGAGAAGTTTCCTTACGTCTTCAAGCCCGCACCTGCGGTGCGGGGCAGCCTACGGCTGGGCTAGGTGGTCGGGTGCGGGACGCGGCCAGGCGTGCGGATGGTCGAGCGCGTTGCTGGCGACTGCGGCCCTGTGGTTGATCGGGCAGTGCCTCCGGCGGGGACTCCGGGCTCCAGGAAGCGGGGGGAGGCTGCGCACGGCGCAGGTCTGCTGTGGTGGTGCGCCCCTCTTCCCTCTCACCCTTCGTCCGGTCAGAGACCTACCACACCGCTCAAGGGCCATACGGTCGTTCGGACAGTGGGGCGCTCCACCGTATGGCCCTTGAGCGGCGCGGTCGCGCGGTGCGCGGACGAAGGGTGACGGGAAGAGGGGCAGGTGGGGCTGTGGTGGGGAGGGGGAGGTGGGGGGTGAGCCTGGTTCCTTTGCTGATACGACCCGAGCGGGTCGAAGCGCGAAGCGGATGAGGCAGGCCGGGCCGAGTGTGCGGAGAGCGAAGCGCTCAACGAGGTGGGGATGCCGGCGGCGGGGGTGGTGTTCGAGGAGAAGGAGGCGCGGGGCAGGAGCGGTCGTTCTCCTCAGAGGATGAGTGCGAGCGTGTTGATGTACCGAGCAACCAAGAGTGCGCAAGCGCGGTTGCTGGACACCCTGACGGGTGTCCGGCGGTAGGCGCGCCGCGTCCGCGCTCGCCTGCGTCCCGCGCGGCGCGTCCTCGCGCGCCCCGCCGTGCCCAAGGAGATCGGGCACGGCGTTCGTCACGGGGTGAGCGAACCAAGGGCAGCAAGCAGTCCAGGGGACACAGGCCAACAGGCGTCAAGCTCCAGACAACCAGGCCAGAACAGTCACCAGGGAGCCTGGCAACGCGCGGCAGGAGGCCCCAGGGAAGCGCAGAAGGCAGAGAAGAGGGGGAAGGGCGGGGAGAGAGTCGGGTGAAGGCGTGTTGTTCCGTCACCGTTCCGTTGGAGGCCGGAAAGACCCGAGAATCAACGAGAAGCCGCAAGAAGTCTTAGCGCAGGTCAGAAGCTCGCAACGGACGTTTTCCCTGGTGACTCTCCCCCACCGCGAACACCACCCAGATCTACGAGGGCACCAACCAGATCCAGCGCATGGTCATGGCCCGCCAGCTGCTCAAGTAGGCGCGTCTCCGGTACGGGTGCCCGTTCCGTCGGTACGGGCGCCCGTACCGGTTCTCAGAGAAGCGAGCGCAGCTCCTCCAGTCCCAACCCTGCCTGGGTCAGGATCGAGTTGAGTGTTCCCCGTTTGAGTTCCTTGTGCATCGGCACGATGACGACCCTCGAGTCCTTACGCAGCTTGGCGTGGTCCCCACGTGTCGAGTACATGGTCGAATCCGGCCCTCTTCAACGCTCGCTGGACCTCGTGTCCGGACAGAACCGGGAAGTGCGGTCCCATCAGGCGGGGACTCGGACGTCGACCGGAGTGAGCATGGTCAGTTCCGGCAGGTCAGGCGTCTGCTCGTCCTCGAAGTACAACTCCAACGCCTCCCGGAGGTTGGCGACGGCCTCTTCCACGGTCTCTCCCTGGGAGGCGACCTCAACCTCGACGGCACGGGCAACGTACCCACCGAGTTCGGGATCCGGTACCACCGTCGCGTTCAGATGCAGAGTGCGCTCCATAGGCTCAGCGTAACCGGGTCCGGCCCAGACGAAGGAAGTGTTTCCCGGGTTTGTCCGAGGGAGGGGTCAGAGCGTGGCCTCGCGGACGAAGCGGCCCAGCGGGATGGGGTCGCGGCTGAGCGCCGCGCGCACGTCCCCGGTGACCTCGGCCGCCCTGCCCCGGACCGCGGCGGCGAAGCGCTCGTTGAGGGTGTCGATGAAGCGGTCGTTCCACCCCCGGTCCGCGGCCCGGAAGTAGAAGCCCGCCTCGTCGACGGCCTTGAACCGCCACACCGGGCTCTCCGTGCCGCGGGTCTGCTTGACGACCTCGCGGAAGGTGAGCGGTTGCGGGCCCGTGAGCGTGTACTCCCTACCGCTGTGGTCGCCCAGCAGGGCCGCGACGGCGGCGTCGGCGACGTCGCGGGCGTCCACGAAGCTGACCTCGGTCCTCTTCTTGACCGGCAGTTCGAGGCGCCCGTTGCGCGAACGCGCCAGACCGGCGAACATCCCCTCGGTGAAGTCCTGGAAGAGCCAGTTGGACCGCAGCACGGTCCACCGGCCGAACAGGTCCTTGGCCCGCAGCTCGGCGGCGCGCTGGTCGGAGTCCGACGGCGCGTACTCGCTGCCCATGGCGGTCAGGACCACGGCGTTGACGGCACCGGCCGCGGCGGCCCTCTCCAGGAACCCGGCGACCCGGTTGCCCAGGGCGCTCCCGACCGGTGTCACCACGAAGACGTTCTTCACGCCGTCGAGGATCTCGTCCCAGTTGGAGGTGTCGGTCCAGTCCAGGCGCGTCTTCGAGGTGCGGGACGCGCCCGTCGCGGGCAGGCCGCGGCTCCTCAGCTGGGTGAGGACGCGGCGGCCCACCATTCCGGTGGCTCCGGTGACCAGAGTGCTCATCGGTTACAAGGTACCGACGCGCGGACCGGACACGAACCGTCCTCGCCGCGACGGGCCGAGCGCGGGCACCGGCGGGCCAGTCCCGTCCTCAGGCCCGGCTCCGCGGCCGCCGCGCCTCCATCCCCAGGGCCAGGGCGGCGCCGACGGCGGCCACGCCCAGGTTGGCGAGCACCTCGTAGCCCTCGAAGGCCGCCACGTGGGGCACGACGAAGCGGTTGAACGAGTTGAGGACCACACCCAGGAACGGCTGGTACCAGAGGTGGTCGACGGCGCCGCTGACGCCGACGAGGAGAAGCAGGACGCCGACGCCCTGGATGACCTTGCGCATACCTCCGACGTTAGACACCGGGCCGCGCGCGGCGCATCGGCCGACCGACCAGCCCTGCCCGGCCGTCCGCCGACCCCCTCGGCCGGTCGGCCGAGGGGGTCGGCGGCGGCCCCGGCGCCCCCCACCGCCCTGCCCGGCTCCCGACCTCCGGGTCCGGCGCCGAACGTAGACTTCAGCGCGATGAACGCTATGGCCGGGCGGTGCGGCGCGCGCGACTGGATCGTGGACTCCTCCATCTTCCTGATCGCCCTCCTCTCCGTGCTGATGAACGCCGCCGAGTTCCCCGACCTGCCCGCCCGGGGACCGGTCCTGCCCGTGTGGCTCAAGGCCACCGACGCGGCCCTCACCCTGCTGGCCTGCCTGGCGCTGTGGTGGCGGCGGCGCTGGCCGGTCCAGCTCGCCGTCGTGCTCGTCCTGTACTCCGCCGTCTCCGGCCTGGCCTCGGGCGTGCTGCTCATCGCCCTGTTCTCGCTGGCCGTGCGCCGTCCGCCCCGCACCAGCCTGGCGGTGTACGGGCTGAGCGTGGGCGCCTCGCTCGTACACGCCACGCTGTGGCCCGACCCGCACGCCCCGCTCCTGGTGATCTTCCTGTTGGGGGCCGCCCTCCAGGGCGCCGTGACCGGCTGGGGGCTCACCGTCCAGCACCGGCGCGAGCTGGTGGAGTCGCTGCGCGACCGGGCCGTGCACGCCGAGACGGAGGCGCAGCTGCGCGCCGAGCACGCCCAGCACCAGGTCCGCGAGGCCATGGCCCGCGAGATCCACGACGTGCTCGGGCACCGGTTGTCACTGCTGAGCGTGCACGCGGGCGCCCTGGAGTACCGGCCGGACGCCCCCGCCGAGGAGGTGGCCCGGTCGGCGAAGGTGATCCGCGAGAGCGCCCACCAGGCCCTCCAGGACCTGCGCGAGGTGATCGGCGTGCTGCGCGCGCCCGTCGGGGAGCTGCCGCAGCCGACCATGGCCGACCTGCGGCAGCTGGTGGAGGAGGCCGACGAGGCCGGGACCCGGGTGGAGTTCGTGCAGGAGTGCGCGGGGACGGTCCCCGAGCGCACCGGGCGCACCGCCTACCGGATCGTCCAGGAGGGGCTGACGAACGTACGCAAGCACGCCCCGGGCGCCACCACGCACGTGCTGGTCCGGGGAGCGCCGGGTGACGGCCTGCTGGTGGAGGTGGGCAACGGCCCCTCCCCCGGCGCCCCTCTCGCGGCGGCGGGCGGGGACGGCGACGGCCAGGGCCTGGTCGGGCTCGCCGAGCGGGTGTCCCTGGCCTCGGGGCGGCTGGAGCACGGAACGGACGGCCGGGGTGGCTGGCGGCTGGCGGCATGGCTACCGTGGCCGACATGAGCGAGACGGAGCGGGAGATCGGGGTCGTGCTCGTCGATGACGACGCGCTGGTCCGGGTCGGCCTGGTGATGATGATGGGCGGCGCGCCCGACATCCGGGTGCTGGCCGAGGCCGAGGACGGGAGCGCGGTGGTCGACCTGGTGGCGCGCCACTCCCCCGACGTGGTCCTGATGGACATCCGGATGCCGACGGTGGACGGGCTGACCGCCACCGAACGGCTGCGGGCCCTGGAGGACCCGCCGGAGGTGCTGGTGCTGACCACCTTCGACGCCGACGAGCACGTCCTGCGCGCGCTGCGGGCGGGCGCGGCCGGGTTCCTGCTCAAGGACACCCCTCCCGCGGAGATCGTGGAGTCGGTGCGCCAGGTGTCCCGGGGCATGTCGGTCCTGTCCCCGACGGTGACGCGGCGGCTGGTCGATCGGGTGGGCGCCAACGACCGCGGCGAGAGGGCCCTGCGTGCGCGCGAGCGGCTCTCGGCGCTCAACGGCCGGGAGGTGGAGGTGGCCGTGGCGGTCGGCGAGGGCCGGTCCAACGCCGACATCGCCTCGGCCCTGTTCCTGAGCGTGCCGACGGTCAAAACGCACGTGTCGAGTATCCTCACCAAGCTCGGGCTCAACAACCGTGTGCAGGTGGCGCTGCTCGTGCACGACGCCCAGCTCCTGGACGGAAGGGGCTGACCCGCCTCCCGTCCCCCCTCCGCGGCCGCCCCGAATCGTCTCCCGCCCCCTCCGAGGCCGTACCGAGCCATGCCGGAGCCCGTCCTGGGTAGCCGGGGGGTGAGGCACACCGACACGGGAGGGGGCAGCGGCCGAGGTGAGCGACTGCGACGACTACGGGGAAGTGCTCGACGCCGTCATGGAGAGGGTGCGGTCGCACATCGGCGAGGGCCGGGTCGCCGACTACATCCCCGAACTGGCCTGCGTGGACCCGGACGAGTTCGGGTTCTCCGTGGCCACGGTGGACGGCGACCTGTACAGCGTCGGCGACCACTCCAGCACGCGCTTCTCCATGCAGAGCATCACCAAGGTGTTCACCCTTGCCCTGGTGATGAGCAGGTCCGGGGACAGCGTGTGGAAGCGGGTCCACCGGGAACCCTCGGGCACCTCCTTCAACTCCCTGTACCAGCTGGAGTTCGAGAGCGGCGTGCCCCGCAACCCGATGATCAACCCGGGCGCGCTCATCGTCACCGACCAGCTGCTGACCGACACCGGGGACGCCGTCGGCGCCCTGGGGGAGCTGCTGTGCGCGGAGACGGGCGACACCGACCTGCACGCGGACAACCTGGTGGCGCGCTCGGAGGACGAGCACGGGGACCGCAACCGGGCGCTGGCCTACCTCATGTCGAGCTTCGGCAACATGCACAACCCGGTACCGGAGGTGCTGGACCACTACTTCCGGCAGTGCGCGATCACCGTCAGCTGCGAGGAGCTGGCCCGGGCGGGACTGCTGCTGGCGCGCCACGGCAGGCGGGCGGACGGCTCCCAGCTGCTCAGCCGCTCCGAAGCGCGCCGCGTCATGGCGGTGATGCTCACCTGCGGCACCTACGACGCCGCGGGCGAGTTCGCCTACCGCGTCGGCCTGCCCTGCAAGAGCGGGGTGGGCGGCGGCATCCTCGCGATCGTGCCGGGGCGCTGCTCCGTGGCGGCGTGGGGCCCGGGCCTGGACGCCAAGGGCAACTCGGTGACGGCGGCGCTGGCCCTGGAGGCTTTCACCGACATCACCAACTGCTCGGTGTTCTGACCGCTCAGTCGTCCTGGTCGGCCGGTTCGAAGCTGCGGGACATGTGGTCCAGCAGCGCCCGGTTCTCCTCGGGGTGGTCGTTGCTGGAGACCAGGAACAGGGCGTAGCCGATGTCCTCGGTGTGGAAGCCCCGGTTGATGGCGTGCATGTCGCCGTTGCCGAAGGTGAACTCCCAGTCGGCGGCGCTGACGTAGTCCTCCGTCCAGTCGGCCTCGACGTCCTCGATGCCGATCAGTTCGTAGCCGCTGAAGTTGCCGCTGCCGACGGGCTCGAACTCGCGCCAGTCGTCCCCGGCGTCGGGGTTGGGGTCGTCGGTCTGGTCCACCAGCAGGTAGCCGCCGTCGGGGTTGCGGAAGTAGACCATGTGGCCCTCCCGCTCGACGTTCCAGCCCTCGGGGACGTCCACGGAGAAGCCGCTGGAGTCCTCGTGGCGGGTGAGGGGCCCCCAGGCCTCCTCCACACCACCCTCGTCCCGCTCGGCCTCCGACTCCTCGTCCGAGGTCTCCGGGGACTCCTGCGGCGTCTCCTCGGCGGCGGACGCGCTCTCCTCGGCGGGGGGCTCCGACGCCTCCGCGCCGGGATCGGCGGCGGCTTCCTGCCCCGATCCGTCGACCAGCCCGGTGTCGGGCCCGCCCGAGCGGTTCATGCTCACCAGGAGGCTGGTGGTGGCGCCCACGACGAGCAGCACGAACACGGCGGCGGTGACCAGCAGCGTCCGCCGGACGGAACCGGGGCGTTTCTCACGGCGGACGGCGGGGCGGGCGGCCGGGCCGGGGCCCAGCGGTTCGGCGCGGACGGCCGACTCGGCGATCTGCTCCGGCTCCGGCGTGGGCACGCTGGTGACCAGCGTGGGGGTGACCGTCTCGGGGGTGTCGTGCGCGTCCCGGATCTCGCGCAGCAGGGCGCGCACCTCGCCGACCGACGGCCGGTCCTCCGGGCGCTTCTCGCACAGGGCCTCCAGGACCGGGCGCAGCGGACCGGCGTTGACCGGCTCCGGCAGGTCCTGGGTGACGATGGCGGTCAGCGTCGCCATCGGGGTCGGCCGGTCGAAGGGCAGGGTGCCCTCGACTGCCTGGTAGAGGGTGACGCCCAGGGCCCACATGTCCGAGGCCGGGGTGGCCGAGTGCCCGTGCGCGACCTCCGGGGCCAGGTAACTCGGGGAGCCGATCAGCAGGCCGGTGCTGGTCAGGTGGGTGGAGCCGTCCAGGTGGGCGATGCCGAAGTCGGTCAGGACCGCGCGGTCGTTCCCGGCGATGAGCACGTTGCCCGGCTTGATGTCGCGGTGCACGATGCCGCGGGCGTGCGCCTCGGCCAGCCCCGCCGCCATCTGCTCGCCGATCGCGGCTGCCCTCCGGACCGGCAGCGCGCCCTCGTCGCGGACGAGGTCACCGAGGGAGGGGCCGCGGACCAGTTCCATGACGATCCACGGGCGGCCGTCCTCGTCGGCCACGTCGAACACCGTGATGATGGCGGGGTGGCTGAGCTGCGCCGCGCTGCGCGCCTCGCGCAGCATGCGGGTGCGCAGCACCTCGACCTCGTGCGGGGGAAGGTTCGGCGGCGTGGTCAGCTCCTTGACGGCGACCGGCCGGTCCAGGAGGGTGTCGGTGCCCTGCCAGACCCGCCCCATGCCGCCGGAGCCGATGACCTCGTCCAGGCGGTACCGGTTGGCCAGGAGACGACCGGGGTCGGCTTCGGAACTGTTCATGAAGGCGCTGTTCCTCTGTGGGGAGGGGCGGTGTGGGGAGTTCGGGGCTCGGCGGAGGAGAGACCTCACAGCCCTAGCGAGTCTAGGATCCCCCGGCCACTGTTGGCGCTCCCCGCCGCGGTGTCATGTGTCTTCCCCGGGTGCGGAACGTCCGGACGCACGCCCCTGAAATGGGCGGATACCAACGACGGCTCCAGGCTCCGCCGGACCGGCGGGACGGGGATCACCGGGCGTGTCCGCCCGGCCCGCGCCGCACGGGCGCACGGACGAGGCCGCCTCACGACCTGCGCAGCAGCCGCACCAGGAAGTTCGACAGGGACGACAGGCCGCCAAAGGCCTGCTGGCCGGACCCGGGGGCGCCCGCGGGCGGGTCGGCCGGGAGCGGCGCCGCCTCCTCGGGCCCGTGGGGAAGGGGGGCCTGCGGGGCGAACTCGACGGGGAGCCGGACGGGGGACCAGGACAGGGCCGACAGCCGCCAGCGCAGCTGCTCGGGCGGGACGGCCAGGCGCAGACCGGGCAGGCGGTGGAGCAGGACGCGCACCGCGACGCTGGCGACGGTGGTCGCCTCGTCAATGGCGGGGCACCGGTGCGGCCCCGCGCCCCAGGCCACGTGCGCCCGGTTGGCGGTCTCCTCCATCCGCTCGGCGTTCTCCCGGGCGAAGAAGTGGTTCGCCGCGGCGAAGGCCATCAGCACGGGGGACCCGGCCTCGATCACCCGGCCGCCGTCGAGGGGCACGTCCAGGCGCGGGTAGAGGACGGGGAAGTTGGTGATCGGCGGGTCCCGCCACAGCACGCGGTCGAGGACCTCGGCCAGGGAGGCGTCGGAGGGCGGGGCTGTGCCGGGCCCGGAGGTGCCGGTCAGGACGGCGCGCAGGACAGCGTCGATCAGGTTCGCGGTCGGCTCGTTGGCGGCGGCGGTGACCAGCAGGAGCTGCATGATCACCTCCTCGTCGCTGAGGGCGGCGCGGTGCTGGATCAGCCGGGTGGTGAGGTCGTCACCGGGTTCGCGGTGCCTGGCCGTCACCACCTCCGACAGCACCCGCTCGGCCTCGGCGTTGGACCTCTCCGCGTCCACGCCGAGCCACAGGTTGCGCATGGCGGTGACGAAGCGCGTCCCCTGGCCCTCGTCGAAGCCGAAGAGGTCGTTCATGACCAGCAGCGAAAGCATGCGCGCGTACTCGTCGAGGAGTTCGGCCCGCCCCCGCGCGCAGAACTCGTCGATGAGCCGGTCGGCGTAGCGGCTGGTGATCCGGCGCAGGTGCTCGGTGTCGACGCTGCCGAGGCCGTCGGTGATGGCCCTGCGGTAGCGCTGGTGCTCCACGCCGTCGACGTACAGGGCGCTCGTGCGCGGGGCCAGCATCGGCAGCAGCGCGGAGTCCGGGCTGACACGTCCCTCGGTGAAGTCGCGCCACAGCCTGGAGTCGTGGCTGAACGCGGTGGTGTCCCGGGACCAGGAGATGAGGGTGGCGTAGTCGGTGACCAGCCACCCGTGCACACCGGGTTCGAGCTCGACCGGGACCACGGGCCCGTGGTCGGCGCGCATCCTGGCGTACACGGCGTAGGGGTCGGGGTGCGGCTCGCTGTGGTGCAGCGCGGCTCGGGGACATCCAGGGGACACGGGTACCTCGGCTGGGGGCGATCGGGTACGGGCTGGGGTCCGTCCTTCACGTGGGAGGTCGAAGGAGGCGGGGGGAGGGGCTCGGCGGCCGGGGCGGGGGCCGCGTGTGCGGGGGCGTACGGGGACGGCGGAGCCGCACCGTTCGCCCGGGCACGCCCGGACCGTGCGGCCTCGCGCAACCCTAGCGGCCCGCCCCGGGCGGGCGCGAGACCCACCTCACGTCCTTCGCCAAGGCAGGAGCCCCTCGGGTCGGGTTTCGGTCCACTTCCGGTGCTTCTTTTCGTGTCCGAAAAAACACACATGGTCACCGTCAGGCCGTGTCGGGGCTGGGCGCGGTGGGACCGGGGGCGGCGGAACCTGGCGCGGCGGAACGGAGGGCGTCCCTCCCCACGGCCGGGGGGGAGGGACGCGGAAGGCCCGCGCCCCTCCCCCCCTTGTCGTTTCCCCGTGCGCCGGTCAGGAGGCCCGGTCGGTGGCCCCGTCCCGCGCCAGCGGGCGGAACCGGCGCAGCCGCTGGCTGTTGCTGACGACGAAGACGCTGGAGAAGGCCATGGCGGCTCCGGCGATCATGGGGTTGAGCAGTCCCGCCGCCGCCAGCGGGATCGCGGCGGCGTTGTAGGCGAAGGCCCAGAACAGGTTGCCCTTGATGGTGCTGAGGGTCCTGCGGGAGAGGCGGATGGCGTCGGCGGCGGCGCGCAGGTCGCCGCGCACGAGCGTCAGGTCGCTGGCCTCGATGGCCACGTCCGTCCCCGTGCCCATCGCCAGCCCCAGGTCCGCCTGGGCCAGGGCGGCGGCGTCGTTGACCCCGTCGCCGACCATCGCCACCGTGCGTCCCTCGCCCTGCAACCGCTGCACGACCTCGACCTTGTCGCGGGGCAGGACCTCGGCGACCACCTCGTCGATGCCGACCTGGTCGGCCACCGAACGGGCCACCGCCCGGTTGTCCCCGGTGAGCAGGATCGGGGTGAGCCCCAGTTCACGGAACCTGCGGACGGCCTCGGCGCTGGTCGGCTTGACGGTGTCGGCCACCACCAGCACACCCCGGACGCGACCCTCCCAGCCCACGGCCACGGCGGTGCGGCCCTCGGCCTCGGCCTCCCCGAGGGCGGTGGCCAGCAGCTCGGGAAGGACGGCGCCGTCCTCCTCCAGCAGCGCGACCCGGCCGACGGCCACGGCACGGCCCTCGACGGTCCCCCGCACGCCCAGGCCCTCGGCGTTGGCGAAGTCCTCGGGGGTCGGGAGGGCGCCCACACGGTCGGCGGCCCCGGCGGCGACCGCCCGCGCGATGGGGTGCTCGGAGGCGTCCTCCAGTGCACCGGCCAGGCGCAGGACCTCCTCCTCGTCCTCGCCCTCGGCGGTGAACACGCCGGTCAGGGTCATCCGGCCGGTGGTGACGGTGCCGGTCTTGTCCAGCACGACCGTGTCCACGCGGCGGGTGTCCTCCAGCACCTCCGGGCCCTTGATGAGGATGCCCAGCTGGGCGCCGCGCCCGGTGCCCACCATCAGGGCCATGGGCGTGGCCAGGCCCAGGGCGCACGGGCAGGCGATGATGAGCACCGCGACCGCGGCGGTGAAGGCGGCCGGGGCGGACGCCCCCAGCACGAGCCAGAGGACGAGCGTGGCGAGCGCGACGAGGATGGCGATCGGGACGAAGACCCCGGAGACGCGGTCGGCCAGGCGCTGGACCTCGGCCTTGCCGTTCTGGGCCTCCTCCACCAGGCGCGCCATCTGGGCGAGCTGGGTGTCCGAGCCGACCCGGGTGGCGCGCACGACGAGGCGCCCGCCCGCGTTGACGGTCGCGCCGACCACGGAGTCGCCGGGCCCGACCTCCACCGGCACCGACTCGCCGGTGAGCATGCTCATGTCCACGGCGGAGGTGCCCTCCTCCACCACGCCGTCGGTGGCCACCTTCTCCCCCGGCCGGACGAGGAGGCGGTCGCCGACGACGAGCCGGTCCACGGGCACCGACTCCTGCCGCGAGTCCGCGCCGCGCAGGACGGTGGCCTCCCTGACCCCGAGTTCGAGCAGGGCGCGCAGGGCGGCGCCCGCGCGCCTCTTGGAGCGGGCCTCGAAGTACTTGCCGAGGAGGATGAAGGTGGTGACCCCGGCGGCCACCTCCAGGTAGATGTTGGCCGAGCCGTCGCCGCGGGCGACGGTGAACTCGAAGGGGTGCGTCATCCCCGGCATGCCCGCGGTCCCGAGGAACAGCGCGTACAGCGACCACAGGAACGCGGCCGACACCCCGAGGGAGACCAGCGTGTCCATGGTGGCGCTGCCCAGCCTGAGGTTCTTCCAGGCGGCGACGTGGAAGGGCAGCGCGCCCCAGACGACGACGGGCGCCGCCAGGGTCAGGGAGGCCCACTGCCAGTAGGTGAACTGCAGGGCGGGGACCATCGCCATCGCGATGACCGGCACCGACAGCACCGCGCTGACGATCACCCGGTCGCGCAGGGCGCGGGCGGGGTCGGCGGGTTCCGCGGCGCCCTCGGCCGTCTCGGGTTCGGCCCGGGGCACGGTGGCGGTGTAACCCGCCCTCTCGACCTGGGCGACGAGGTCCTCCACCGGGGTGGGCGAGCCGTCGAAGGAGACGCGGGCCCTCTCGGTGGCGAAGTTGACGGTGGCGGTGACCCCGTCGAGCTTGTTGAGCCGTTTCTCGACCCGGTTGGCGCAGGCGGCACAGGTCATGCCGCCGATGTCCAGTTCGACCGGTGCGGTGTCGGCCCGGCCCGCCGCGGCTGCGCTGCTGCTCATAGCCCTTCCTCGGTCCTCCGTGACGTCCCCGTGTTCCCGTGGACGGTTCTGTGCTCCGGGGCCGGGCGGCCCCGGGGCCCGGCGCGGGCGGGGGTCCCGCCTCCGCGCCGGAACTCCCCCGCGGGCCGGGACCAGCTGTGCGCCGTCTCCGCCCGGACCGCGGGGTCCGCTGCGCGCGTCAGCCGCGCACCTCGTAGCCGGCCTCGTCGATGGCGGCGCGGACCGACGCGTCGTCGACCGGGCCGTCGCTGGTGACGGTCACCTTCTTGTTGTCGAGGTCGACCTTGACGTCGGTGACCCCCGCGACCCCGCCGACCTCCTCGGTGACGGAGTTGACGCAGTGTCCGCAGCTCATGCCGTCAACGGTGTAAACAGCGGTGGTGGTGGCAGCCATTTCGCCTCCTGGGGCATGTGTGCTGTGCCGGTCCTCCTGGGACCGGGCTCCGATGCGTTCAACATACCCCTCAGGGGTATGGTGCTGTCAAATGTCCGCCGAACGCGCCGCCCCCGGGAACGACGAAGGCCCCCGCACGCGACGTGCGAGGACCTCGGGCGGCGCCCCCGGGGAACGGGGAGGCGTCCGCGAACCCCGACGGGTGTTCCGGATACCCTCCCCCCGTTCTCCGGGGGCGGCCCGTGTTCGGACCGGAGAGCGGGGGCGGCGGGTGCACCGGGTTCCGCGGGGCGGGACTGTCAGAAGCCGGAAGGGGGCTGCGATGGGGGGCGGGGGTTCAGGGGGTGGGGGCTCAGGGGGTGGGAGGCGGATCAGGGAAAGGAAAAAGAGGGGGCGGAAGCTACTCGGCTTTGAGTTCCAGGCGGGCGACCACGCGCTCGCTCGCGTGGTGGTTGCTCAGCGCGAACCCGGCCCGCCGGAACATCTCCACCGTCCCCGTGTAGACCTCGGCGCTGGGCGCCCTGCCCCCGGCGGTGTCCACCGGGTAGGCCTCCAGAACGCGCGCCCCGTTGGTCCTGGCGTACTCGATCGCCCCGTCCAGCAGGCGGCTGCCCAGGCCGCGTCTGCGCCGGCGGGGCGGGAGCCAGAAGCAGACCAGCGACCACACGCCGGGCTCACGGGGATCGGCCGGACGCAGGGACCGCGACCGCGACAGCCGGATGAAGTCCTCGCGGGGGGCCACGGACACCCACCCGCAGGGGCCGTCCTCGTCGTAGGCGAGCAGGCCGGGCACCCGCCCGTCCAGGGTCAGGCGCCGCAGCTCCTCCTTGTTGTCCACACCGCGCTGGGAACGGTCACAGGAGGTGCTGGCCGTGTGGTCCTTGGCCCGCCTCCGGAAGAAGGTGCACCAGCAGTGCCCGTAGGCTCCGGTCGGTCCGAACAGGTTCTCCAGGTCTTCCCACCGCTCGGCGGTGGCGGGCTCGATTGAGACGATGGACATCGGACTCCCTCGACGAGACACACGGGCCGCCACAACTGTGATCCAGCACACTAGCGATTATTCGCCGTGACCGAAAGAACACAGATGCACTGAAAAGCCTTACCTGGTGGGTTCTGTCACTGAATGCCCCGTTGAAGACGCCGGTGGGGCGGGAGATGCTACAACCCCCCGCCCCGCCGACGGACGGATCAGAACCCCGGCCGGAGCCCGGGACGGCCGGGGGCCGGGCGGAGCACGGGTCCCGGCTCCGTCCCGCGGCCCTCAGGCCCGGTCGGACTCGGCAGCCGTCTCCCTCTCCCTGGGCTCCCAGCACTCCACGCCGCGCAGGTCGGGCAGCCGGTCCCGCGTGAACACGGGGTCGATGCCCTGGCGCCGCTGGTCGTTGTAGTCCTTGAGCACCCGTGCCGCGATCGCGGCCAGCGGTGCGATGGCCACGAGGTTGATCAGCGCCATCATGCCCATGGTCGTGTCCGCCAGCGTCCAGACCAGGTCGATCGAGCCCAGCGAGCCGAGGAAGCTGGCCACGAGGAAGACGATCTTGTAGCCGAGCATGACGCGCCGGTCGGCGGTCAGGTACTCCAGGTTCGACTCGCCGTAGTAGTAGTTGCCCAGCACCGACGTGAACGCGACCAGCAGGATGATCAGCGTCATCAGGTGCAGCGCCCAGGGGCCCAGCGCCTCGGTGACCGCGATCTGGGTGAGGTCGCCCTCCAGCTCCCGCACGGAACCGCTCTCGTAGCCGATGAGGATGATGAAGGCCGTGACGGAGCAGACCACGAGGGTGTCGAAGTAGACGCCGAGGGTCTGCACCAGACCCTGCTTGGCGGGGTGGGTGACCGCGGCGCTGGCCGCGGCGTTGGGGGCCGATCCCAGGCCCGCCTCGTTGGAGAACATGCCCCGGCGCACGCCCTGGATGATCACCGTGCCCAGACCGGCGGCGGCGAACTCGCGGACGCCGAAGGCGTGCTCGAAGATGAGCGCGAACATTCCGGGGACCTGCTCGATGTTCATCCCCACGATGATGACGCCCATGATCAGGTAGATCAGCGCGAAGGCCGGGATCAGGGCCTGGGCGGTCTGCGCGATCCTGCGGACGCCGCCGAAGATCACCAGCGCGGTGACCACGACGAGCAGGAGGCCGACCACGGCCGACAGGCCAAGGCCCGAGCCCACGTTCAGGTTCTCGGCGGAGTTGGTGACGGCCCCGGCGATGGTGTTGCTCTGCACGGCGTTGAAGACCATGGGGAAGGTCAGGATGAGGACGATCGCGAAGAGCACGCCCATCCAGCGCTGCCCCAGGCCCTTCTCCATGTAGTGGGCCGGGCCGCCCCGGTAGCCGGTGGAGTCCCGGACCTTGTAGAGCTGGGCCAGGGTGGACTCGACGAAGCTGGCCGCGGCGACCAGGATCGCCATCGCCCACATCCAGAAGACGGCGCCCGGACCGCCCAGGGAGATGGCGACGGCCACGCCGACGATGTTGCCCGTGCCGATGCGGGCCGCGGCCGAGATCATGAACGCCTGGAGCGAGGAGACGGCCCTGCCCCCGTCGGGAGCGGTCTCGGGCTTGCTCCTGAGCACCCGGAACATCTCCGGGAGCATCCGGAACTGGACGGCTCCCGTCCGGATGGTGAGGTAGACGCTCACCACCACCAGCAGCGGGATCAGGATCCAGGACCAGAAGAAGTCGTTGTTGAACGTGGCTATCGCGTCGGTCAGGCGCGCATCCAGGGTGGGGGCTTGGTCGGCAGGCAACACGGGGCGGGGCTCCTTTGCTCCGTAAGAGGACAACCGCCCCCACATACCCGTGAAGTGCACGGAATCACCATCCGGGACACGCCGTGCCCGGATGGTGATGTTCCCGTTATTCGCCTCCGGCCCGCGGAGCCGCCCCGGAGTGCCCCGCGCGGACCCGCGGGCTCAGCCCTCGTGGACCAGGTCCGCGTAGGACGGGTTCTTCTTGAGGTAGGCCTGCGCGAACGGGCAGATCGGCACGATCTTGAGCCCGCGCGAGCGGATGTGGTCCAGGGAGTCGCGCATGAGGCGGCTCGCCACCCCCTTGCCCTCGAAGGAGGGGTCGACCTCCACGTGCGGCAGGGCGTACACGCCCTTGTCGATCAGGTGGTAGGCGGAGAACCCCACCACCGCCCCGTCGACGCTCACCTCGTAGCGCGAGCGTTCCGGAACGTCGACGACCGTCAGGTCCATGGCACTCTCTCCCACTCCCCGTGTTCGCGCACGCGGTGTGCGCGGGCCAATGACCACGTTCCCACACATAACCGTCGCGCACACCCCGGTCGCGCGGTCATCGTCCGTGATCTGGGAGGCCCGCGAGCCTCCCGGACCGCGCGGGCGGCCGGGTCACCAGCCCCGGCGGGCGGGCCGCTCCGCCTGCCCTGCGGCGGTCGGGTACCGGTCCCGCGTGCGGTAGACGACGTAGGGGCGGAAGAGGTAGCCGACCGGCGCGCTGAACGCGTGCACCAGGCGGGTGAAGGGCAGCAGGGCGAACAGCCCGAGGCCTACGAGGGCGTGCAGCTTGTACGGGGCCTCGGCCCCCGACATCGCCGCGACGTCGGGCTGGAGCACCCAGATGGAGCGGAACCACGGCGACACCGTCCGCCGGTAGTCCTGGGTGTGTCCGCCCGCCACCTCCACCCCGGCGAAGTAGGCGGTCATGCCCAGCCCGGTGACGATGGCCAGGACCAGCACCAGGTACATGAGCTTGTCGTTGCGCGTGGTGGCGCTGAACACCGGGCCCGTCGTGCGGCGGCGCCAGATCAGCAGGGCGATCCCGCCGAGCGTGCACACCCCCGCCACGAGCCCGAGCGACAGGGCGGTGACGTGGTAGACGGTGTCGGACACCCCGAGCGCCCGGGTCCAGCCCTCGGGCACGAGCAGCCCCACCGCGTGGCCCCCGATCACCAGGAGCAGGCCGACGTGGAACAGCGGGCTGCCGATCCGCAGCAGCCTGGACTCGTACAGTTCGGACGAGCGGGTGGTCCAGCCGAACCGGTCGTACCGGTACCGCCAGACGAGACCGCCCACCACGAGGACCAGGACCGCGTAGGGCAGCACGCCCCACAGCAGCAGGTCGAGTGCGCCGTACCCGTTCACCGCTCCTCCCCGTCGCGGCCGGGGGCCTCGGTCCGCGGCCGCGGCGCCCGCACCCCGTACGGTTCCAGGCCCACGTCCTCGGCGGGCGGCCCCTGGGCCGCGAGCCTGCGCACGAGCTCCAGGTCCCCGCGGTCCTGCGCGGGCAGGGTCATGCGGACCGCGTCCACGATCCGCGCGTACGGGGTGCCGTGGTCGTGCAGGGTCCGCGACATCAGCTCCAGGCCCGGCCGGAAGCGCAGCAGCAGGGCCTCGCCCGCGCGCGCGTCCCCCCGGGCCGCGAACTCCAGGACCACCGCCAGGTGGTCGGGCAGCTCGCGGTTCTCCACCCGCCACCCGGCCTCGGCGTAGACGCGCTTGACCTCGGCCAGGGCGTGCCCCCTGCGGCGGGTGTCGCCGTCGGTGTAGTAGGTCATGTACAGGGTCCTGCGCCTGCGCAGGTCGAACACGTCCACGTAGTGCTCGCACAGCTCCAGCTCGGAGGCGGTGGAGGCGTGGTCGCAGAACTCCTGGAGCGCCGCGCGCACCCCTCCCCGCGGCAGCTCGGCGACCGCGCGGGCCACCAGCGGCAGGCGTTCGAAGAAGACCTGGTCGGGATAGCCGAGCAGGACCGAGGCGGACTGGTGGGTGACCGCCACGCGGTGCGCCCGGCGGATGGTGCGCGCCGCTCCCAGCCACCCGGTGCCGCTCCGTACCGTCCCGCCAGCTCCGTCGGCGTCAGCGGTGGTGCTCATCCTCTCCCCCTCTTCCGCGGTGCGGCGTCGCCGCCACCGCCGTCGTCGTCGCCACCCCGTCGGGGTGGGAAGAGCCCTGCGGGGCGGCCGTTGCCGTCCCAGTTGAGGAGGTTGACCCGGCCGCTCGTGTCCGCCTGGGCGTCGCTGGTCTGGCGGGTGCGCAGGGCGTGGAAGTTCTCCACGGTCGCGGCCTCGGGCTGCCCGGAGGCCTCGCCGAAGGGCACGCTCCCGCCCATGCCGCCCATGCCCGGCCCGCCCTCGAAGTCGAGGCTGCACCCGACCTCGTCGATGACCCCGCGGTCGGCCTCGTCCACCCCGTAGGCGGTGGGGATGACGTAGCGCTCGTCGTACTTGGCCAGGGCCAGGAGCCGGTACATGTCCTCGATCTCGGTGCCGGTCATCCCGACGGAGGCGGCGATGGAGTCGTCGCGCTCCCGGCCCAGGTTGATCCGGCGCATGTGGGAACGCATGGCCGCGAGCCGCCGCAGGACCAGGTCCACGGGGCCGGTGTCGCCCGCGGTGAACAGCTCGGCCAGGTACTCCACGGGGATGCGCAGGGTGTCGATGGCGGCGAAGAGGTTGTCGGCGTCCTCGCCGTCGTGCCCGGTGGAGGAGAGCGTGTCCACCACCGGGGACAGCGGCGGGATGTACCAGACCATCGGCATCGTGCGGTACTCCGGGTGCAGTGGCAGCGCCACCCGGAAGCGCTTGGCCAGCGCGTAGACCGGGGAGCGGACGGCCGACTCCACCCAGCGGTAGGGGATGCCGTCGCGTTGGGCCGCGGCGCGCACGGCGGGGTCGGAGGGGTCGAGGAACACGTCGAGCTGGGCGCGGTACAGGTCCCTCTCGTCCGCCACCGACGCCGCCTCGCGGACCCGGTCGGCGTCGTAGAGGACCACGCCCAGGTAGCGCAGCCGCCCCACGCACGTCTCGGAGCAGACGGTGGGCATGCCCACCTCCACCCGCGGATAGCAGAACGTGCACTTCTCGGCCTTGCCCGTCTTGTGGTTGAAGTAGACCTTCTTGTACGGGCAGCCGGTGACGCACATGCGCCAGCCCCGGCAGCGGTCCTGGTCGACCAGGACGATGCCGTCCTCGACCCGCTTGTACAGGGCTCCGCTGGGGCAGGCGGCCACGCACGAGGGGTTGAGGCAGTGCTCGCAGATGCGCGGCAGGTAGAACATGAAGGTCTCCTCGAAGGAGAACCGCACCTTGTCGCCGAGCCTGCGCACGATCGGGTCCTGGCGGGTCAGCTCGGGCCCGCCGCCGAGGTCGTCGTCCCAGTTGGCGCTCCAGCTGACCTTCATGGGTTCGCCGGTGAGCGCCGACCGCGGCTCGGCCACCGGGAAGTCGTCCCCCAGGGGCGCGTTGGTCAGCGTCTCGTAGTCGTAGGTCCAGGGCTCGTAGTAGTCCTGGAGGGAGGGCATCACCGGGTTGGCGAAGATGGTGGACAGCCGCTTGAGCCGCCCGCCCGCGCGGGGCTTGAGGCGCCCCCTGGCGTCGAGGACCCAGCCGCCCTTCCAGCGCTCCTGGTCCTGGTAGGTGCGCGGGTAGCCCTGTCCGGGCCGCGTCTCGACGTTGTTGAACCACACGTACTCGACGCCGCTGCGGTTGGTCCAGGCCTGCTTGCAGGTGACCGAGCACGTGTGGCAGCCGATGCACTTGTCCAGGTTCATCACCATGGCGACCTGCGCCATGACCCTGCCTATCGGCCGCTCCCCTCCGGAGCCGCCGGTCCCGTCCCCGCTGCCGTGGGCCTGTGCCATCAGTAACGCACCTCCGTGGTCCGCTTGCGCACGACGGTGACCTCGTCGCGCTGGTTGCCGGTCGGGCCGAGGTAGTTGAAGGCGTAGGTGAGCTGCGCGTAGCCGCCGATGAGGTGGGTGGGCTTGACCAGCAGGCGCGTGAGCGAGTTGTGGATGCCGCCGCGCCTGCCGGTGGTCTCGGACTTGGGCACGTCGATGGTGCGCTCCTGGACGTGGTACATGTACACGGTCCCGGCGGGCATCCGGTGGGAGACCACCAGCCGCGCCACCACGACGCCGTTGCGGTTGACCGCCTCCACCCAGTCGTTGTCGGCCGCGCCGATCGCCTCGGCGTCGGCGGGGCTCATCCAGATCGTGGGGCCGCCGCGGGAGAGGGTCTGGAGCAGCAGGTTGTCCTGGTACTCGGAGTGGATCGACCACTTGGAGTGCGGGGTCAGGTAGCGCACGACCACCTCGCGCTGGCTGGTCGGACCGAGACGCGGCTCGCCGAACAGGCGGCTGATGTCGAGCGGCGGCCGGTAGACCGGCAGGGCCTCGCCGAACTCGTGCATCCAGTCGTGGTCGAGGTAGAAGTGCTGGCGGCCGGTGAGGGTGTGCCAGGGCTTGTCGTGCTCGACGTTGATGGTGAACGGCGAGTACCGGCGGTCGGGGGCCTCCTTGCCCGACCACTCCGGGCTGGTGCCCACCGTCGTGGGCCCCCTGCTCGCGTCGGAGAAGACCACCCGGCGCTCTGCGGCCTGGTGGATCAGCTCGTCCATGTCGGTGCCGGTGCGCTCGGCCAGGAGCCGGAAGCCCTGCGCGGCCAGGCGGCCGTTGCTGGTGCCGGACAGGGCCAGGATCATCTCGCAGGCCTTGACGTCGGTGTCCAGGGACGGGCGGCCGTCGGCGACCCCGCCCCGGACGGCGCCGTTGCGCTGGCGCAGCCACTCCACCTCCAGGTCCGGGGTGAAGGACACGCCCTTGACCGGCAGCCCCCGGGACTCGGCCAGCGGCCCCAGGGCGGCCAGCTTCTGCGCGACCTCGGAGTAGTTGCGGCGTACGGGCACGACGGCGGGCATGGTCCGGCCGGGGACGGGCCGCGTGCCGTCCGCCTTCCAGTCCGGCGGGACGCCGTGCGGCTGGGCGAGCTCGCCGGGGGTGTCGTGCTGGTGGGGGACGGCCACCAGGTCGGTGACCTCGTCCAGGTGGTCGGCGGCCAGGGCGCTGAACGTCCTGGCCAGGGCGTGGAAGGCGTCGAAGTCGGTGCGGGTCTCCCAGGGCGGGTCGATGGCCGGGTTGAACGAGTGCACGAAGGGGTGCATGTCCGTGGTGGACAGGTCGTGCTTCTCGTACCAGGTCGCGGCGGGCAGCACGACGTCGGACAGCAGGGTCGTGCTGGTCATCCGGAAGTCGATGGACAGCAGCAGGTCGAGCTTGCCCTCGGGGACGTCCTCGCGCCAGGTGACGTCGGCGGGCCGGTCCCCCGGCCCGGCGGGCTCGGCCAGCAGGTTGGAGCGGGTGCCGAGCAGGTGCTTGAGGAAGTACTCGTTGCCCTTGGCCGAGGAGCCGAACAGGTTGGACCGCCACACGGTGAGGACCCGGGGCCAGTTCTCGGGGGCGTCGGGGTCCTCGGCGGCGAAGCGCAGGCCGCCGCTGTGGAGCTGGTCGGCGACGTACTCCGCGGGGTCCTGCCCGCGCTCGCGCGCCTCGCGTCCCAGCTCGATCGGGTTGCGGTCGAAGGTCGGGTAGGAGGGCATCCACCCCATCCGGGCGGAGGCGGCGACCAGGTCGGCGGTGTGCTGTCCGCGCACCCGTCCCGGGCCGAGCGGCGAGGCGAGGGCGTCGGCGCGGTAGGTGTCGTAACGCCACTGGTCGGTGTGCAGGTACCAGTAGGAGGTTCCGGCCATGAAGCGCTGCGGCCGGGTCCAGTCCGCGGCGGAGGCGAACGCGGCCCACCCGGCGGAGGTGCGGCACTTCTCCTGGCCGACGTAGTGGGCCCAGCCGCCGCCGTTGACGCCCTGGCACCCGGTGAGCAGCAGCAGGGACAGGAAGGCGCGGTAGGCGTTCTCGCCGTGGAACCACTGGTTGGTGCCCGCGCCGAGGATGATCATGGCCCGGCCGCCGGACTCCTCGGCGGTGTCGGCGAACTCGCGGGCGATGCGGGCCGCCCGGTCGGCGGGGACCCCGGTGAGCTCGGCCTGCCAGGCGGGTGTGCAGGGCTCGGCGGCGTCGTCGTAGCCGGTGGGCCAGACGCCGGGCAGGTCGTGCCGGCGCACCCCGTAGTGGGCTAGGACCAGGTCGAAGACGGTGGTGACGAGGCGTCCGCCGACCCTGCGGACCGGGACGCCGCGGGTGAGGACCTCGGCCGCGCCGCCGGGGTTGTCGAAGCGGTTCAGGGCGACCTCGGCGGCCTCCCCGCCCTCCGCGTAGAGGGTGAGGGCGGGGACGCGGCCCTCCAGGTCCAGGTTCCACCGGCCGGTCCCGGCCTCGCCCCAGCGGTGGCCGACGGTGCCGTTGGGCGCGACGGGGGCGTCCTCGCCCTCCGGCCAGAACACCGGCTTCCACTCGGCGTTCTCCCCCGTGTCCCCCAGGTCGGCGGCGGTGAGGAACTTGTCGGGGACGAGGCGGCCGTCGCGGCTGTCGAGGGCCACCAGGAACGGCAGGTCGGTGTAGCGGCGCACGTAGTCGTCGAAGCGCGGCGTGGTGCGGTCGACGAACCACTCCTTGAGGATCACGTGCCCCATGGCCATCGCCAGGGCCCCGTCCGTGCCCGGGTGGGGTGCCAGCCACTCGTCGGCGAACTTGGTGGCGTCGCTGTAGTCCGGGGAGACGACCACCACCTTCTGGCCCCGGTAGCGGGCCTCGGCCATCCAGTGGGCGTCGGGGGTGCGGGTGACGGGGACGTTGGAGCCCCACAGCACCAGGTAGGCGGCGTCCCACCAGTCACCGGACTCGGGGACGTCGGTCTGGTCGCCGAACACCTGCGGCGAGGCGACGGGCAGGTCGGCGTACCAGTCGTAGAAGGACAGCATGGAGCCGCCGAGCAGGTTCACGAAGCGCGCGCCCACGCCGTGGGAGACCATCGACATCGCGGGGATCGGGGAGAACCCGGCGATGCGGTCCGGTCCGTACCTTCGGATGGTGAGCACGTGCGCGGCGGCGACGATCTCCAGGGCCTCGTCCCAGGTGATCCGGACCAGGCCGCCCTTGCCCCGCGCCCGCTGGTAGCGGCCGCGCCTGTCGGGGTCGGTGGTGATCTCCTCCCAGGCCGCCACCGGGTCGCCCAGGCGGGCGCGCGCCTCGCGGTACATCTGGACGAGGACGCCGCGCGCGTAGGGGTAGCGGACACGGGTCGGCGAATAGGTGTACCAGGAGAATGCGGCGCCGCGCGGGCATCCGCGCGGTTCGTATTCGGGACGGTCCGGACCGACGGAGGGGTAGTCGGTGGCCTGCGTTTCCCAGGTGATGATTCCGTCCTTGACGTAAACGTCCCAGGAACACGATCCCGTGCAGTTCACGCCGTGCGTGGAACGGACCACGCGGTCGTGGCTCCACCGGTCGCGGTAGAAGGAGTCGCCCTGGCGTCCGCCCTTCCTGACCTGGGCGCGGTCGCCGTCCAGCGGCTCCGATCGGGTGAGGTGGTTACCCAGCGCCAGAAGGGCGTTCCCCGCGCCGCCTTTTTTGCTTTCCGCCGCCATACGGACAACACCTCATTTACCGTTCCTTGGCCCCCAGCGGGGACGCCGGGCCAGAACCCACTGCATTCCGCCAACAAATATGCCTTCTCCGGCGTGAAAAAGACGCATCCCACACCGGATCGGGTGACAATCGCATGGAACGGCGGAGGAAGGGGCGCGCGGATGCGTACGGAATCGGGGAGAAGGGTGTCGCGCCGCGGCACGGCGGGCGGCAACCTCGCGCTGGCCACGGCGGCGTTCACGCTCACCTTCTGGGCGTGGAACCTCATCGGTCCCCTGTCGCGCACCTACACCGAGAACCTGGGGCTGACGCCCACGCAGACCTCGATCCTGGTGGCCTTCCCGGTGCTGGTGGGGGCGCTGGGGCGCATCCCCGTGGGCGCGCTGACCGACCGCTACGGCGGACGGCTGATGTTCACGGCCTTGTGCTTCGCGAGCATCGTGCCGACGTTCCTGGTGGGGGTGTCGGGGGACTCCTACGGGATGCTGCTGCTGTGGGGCTTCGTCCTGGGCGTCGCCGGCACGTCGTTCGCGGTCGGCATCCCGTTCGTGAACGCCTGGTACCCGGCGAACCGGCGCGGGTTCGCGACGGGCGTGTTCGGCGCGGGGATGGGCGGCACCGCCCTGTCGTCCTTCCTCACCCCCTGGCTGGTGGACTCGGTGGGGCTGTTCACCACCCACCTGCTGCTGTGTGTCGCGCTGGCGGCCATGGGCGTGGTGATGTGGCTGCTGTGCCGGGACTCACCGGAGTGGCGGCCGCGCACGGAGCCCGCGCTGCCGCGCATGGGGGAGGCGGTGCGGCTGCGGGCGACCTGGCAGGCGTCGCTGCTGTACGCGGTCGCCTTCGGCGGTTTCGTGGCCTTCTCGACCTACCTGCCGACGCTGCTGACGCTGGCCTACGACTACGCGCAGACCGCCGCGGGGCTGCGCACCGCCGGGTTCGCGGTGGCCGCCGTGGCCGCCCGGCCGGTCGGCGGCGTCCTGTCGGACCGGATCGGACCGGTGCGGGTGTGCCTGGTCTCGTTCGTCGGCACCTGCGTGTTCGCGGTCGTGCTGGCCCTGCACCCGCCCGCGGAGTTCCCCGCCGGTGCGGCGTTCGTCCTGATCGCGCTGTCGCTGGGACTGGGCACCGGAGCCGTGTTCGCGCTGGTGGCCAAGCTGGTGGAGCCGTCGAGGGTCGGCACGGTCACGGGTCTGGTGGGTGCGGCCGGCGGGCTGGGCGGCTACTTCCCGCCGCTGCTCATGGGGGCGGTGTACCAGGCGACGGGGGCCTACACGCTGGGCTTCGTGCTGCTGGCGGCGGTCGCCCTGGCGGTGGCCCTGTACGCGTGGAGGGCCTTCGCCCACGTGCGGGGATGAGGCGGCCGGGGGCGGGTCCGATCGCCGAGGCAGCAGTCCCGTGCCGCGCCGGGGAACCGTACACGGGGTCAGGAAGCGGAGACCACGCGCGGAGCGGGTCAGCGCGAACGGTTGTCCACAGCCTGTGGACGAAGCGCCGCGGCCGGAGACCGTGGCCCGGCTGCCTGGGTGACCACAGAGGTTCGCCGGGCCCTCGTGTCACACCAGCAGCGGTTCCGGTCGGTCCAACTAGGGCACGATGTCGCGGGCGCGCACCAGCACCGCGGCCCGGTTGCCCACCTTCACCCGCTCCAGCGCGCGCACGCCCTCGGGCAGGACGACCCGCCGCGTGCGGGCGGTCACCACCACGACGGCGTGATCGGGCAGCACCCGCCCCAGGGAGGCCAGCAGCCCCCGCATCGGCTCCCCCGCGCCGCCGGGAACGTTCCCCTCCCACCGGGTCATCTCGCCGTAGGGCACGTCCGTCACCACCAGGTCCGCGTCCACACCCTCGTCCAGGGAGAACACGTCGGCCACGGCCGCCTCGTGGGGCAGGTCGCCGCCCTGGGCGGCCAGCCCCGCCGCCAGCTCGCGGGCGGCCTCGGCGCGCTCCACGAAGGCCACGCGGCCGAAGTCCCGGGCGGAGCGGCGCAGCTCCTCCTCGCGTTCGGCGAGCCCCTCGGCCGTCAGCAGCCGCAGGTTGCGCGCGGCCAGGGCGACCGCTTCGGCGTCCACGTCGGTGGCGCGGACGCCGGTGAGGAGGTCCCGGTGCAGCAGGCCCAGCACCGTCGCCAGGTACCCGCTGCCGCAGCACGGGTCCCACAGGCGGACGGCCTCCCCTCCGGTGTGCACCATCGCGCGCTGGAACAGCTCACTGGCCAGCCGCACCGGAAAACCCGGAAAGCCCGGTGCGGACCGCAGCACGTGTCCGCTCGCCAGGGCCGAGTGGTCGGTCCGCTCGACGGCGTACCGGTAACCCAAGGTCCCTCATGCCCTTCTGTGTCCGTGTCGGCCGCAGAACGCCGAAGGCCCGGTGTCTGAAAACGACACCGGGCCTTCACCATGCGGTCCTGACGGGATTTGAACCCGCGGCCTCCACCTTGACAGGGTGGCGAGCACTCCTAACTGCTCCACAGGACCTCGCTGCATGGACAACTCTAGCGCGACTTCGGAGTACTTCGTACCGGTGGCCGCCTAGAGTGGCGGGAAACGTCCCAGGAGAGTGGAAGGAACCGGCGTGAACGAGTTCTCGGCGCCCCTGCCGTCGGGCCCGGAGAGCACCCGGGTCGACCGCTGGATGTGGGCCGTACGCCTCACCAAGACGCGCTCGGACGCCGCCCAGGCCTGCCGCGGCGGGCACGTGCGCGTCAACGACCGCCCGGCCAAGCCCGCCACCACGGTCAAGGTCGGCGACGAGGTGCGCGTCCGGCTGCACGGGACCACGCGCACGGTCGATGTGGGTCATGTCATCGAGAAGCGCGTGAGCGCGCCGATCGCCGCCCGCTGCTACACCGACAGGACGCCGACGCCCCCGCCGCAGGCGACCACGCCCGTCATCAGGCGCGACCGGGGAGCCGGAAGGCCGACCAAGCGCGACCGCCGCCTGCTGGACAGGCTGCGCAGCGACTTCCCGCCGGGCCCGCCCGCGCCGTAGCGCACGGCCGGGGGAACCGGTCGGCGGGAACGGGCGCGCCGTAGCGCACGGCCGGCGGGACCGGCCAGCGGGAACGGCCACGCCCGGGGCTCGGACCCCGCCGGTCGGTCCCGCCGGTCAGCCCCAACGGTCAGTCCTGCTGGGGAAGCGGGTGCTCCGCCAGGAAGTCCAGCACCTCGTGCGTGGCCTTGGCCGCGTCCTCGTGCAGGTAGCCGTGGCGCATGCCGGGCAGAACCAGCAGCCGGGCGCCGGGGACGCGCTCCGCCAGGAGGGCGGCGTTGCCGACCGGGGTGAGGACGTCGTCCTCACCGTGCACGACCAGGGTCGGCGCCTGGACGGAGGGCAGCAGGTCCCAGCCGTCGTAGCCCGAACTCGCGCCGAAGTGCAGGCGCTGGGCGCGCAGCGGTCCGCGCGGCAGGACGCGGGTGACCGTGTCGGGGTGGGCGGCGGCCCACTCGGGGCCGTAGAAGAGTTCGGCGATCATGTCGCGCCCCTCGGCCGTACCGGCCCTGCGCAGCGCGAGGGTGGCCGACCTCGGGCGTTCGACCTCGTTGCCCCCACCCGGCGCCGTGGAGCCCAGCACGAGCGCGCCGAGGCGCCCGGGTGCGGTGGCCGCGAAGGTCTGGGCGACCTTCCCGCCCATGGAGAACCCGTAGACGTGCGTACGGGAGATCCCCAGGGCGTCCAGGACGGCGAGGGCGTCGTCCACGAACAGACCGAAGGTGTAGGGCTCGTCCAGGGGCGCGTCGCTGCCGCCGGTCCCCCGGAAGTCCATCCGCACGACCCTGTGGTGCCGGGCCAGGTCGGTGTGCACCCCGTCCCACATCTCGTGGTCGAGGGACTGTCCGTTGAGGAGCAGGAGGGGATCACCCTGCCCGAGGACGTCGTACCAGATGCGGGTTCCGTCAGCTGCGGTCACGTGGCTCACGGGTCCGGACACTACCCGAGGAGCTCCGCGCACGCCGTGGTCGGCGTCACCCCGACGCCCGGAGCGGCCCGGGGGTTCGTGGCACGGCGCCCAGGACGGTCCGCCCGTCCGCCGTCCCCACGGTGGTTCACGCGCCCGGCGGCCGGGGCGCGGACCGGGGTTGCGCTCTCCGCGTATCCCGGACCTCGGCGCGCAGCGGTGACCGGTGCGCCCAGGTCGCCCAGCGCCACAGCCACTCGACCGGCCCCTGGCGGTACCGGCGCAGCCACAGGGTGGAGAACAGCAACTGGATCGCGAGAATGGCTCCCACGGCCAGGAACGCCGTCTCCACGGACTGGCCGATCGGCAGGCCGAGGACGTGGGCGCCGGCCTGAACCAGGAGCGTGGCGGTCAGGTAGTTGGTCAGCGCCATCCTCCCCAGTGGCGCGAAGGCGGCCAGGAGCAGCGGTCTCAGCGGCGTTCTGAGCAGGATCAGCAGGACACACACGTACACCCCGGTGAGCAGCAGCTCCGCCAGCATGAACGCCAGGGGCGGCGGCTGCATGGCACCCGGACCGGTGGGCGCGTCGGCCTGCACCCACAGGGTGAGGGCCGCCCCCGCCGCGAAGACCAGGCCCACCAGGAGCGGCCCCCGGGTGGATCGTTCGATCCGCTGGACCACCCCGTACCGCACCAGTGCCGAACCCGCCAGGAACAGCCCGGCGATCAGCAGGGGTCCGCCCCCGGTGCCGACGAGCGCCGTCGGGACGAGTGCGGCGGCGAGAGCGGCCACGGCCCACCGCGGCAGCCAGGTCGAGGGCAGCAGCACCAGCAGGCCGACGACGGCGTAGTCGGTCAGGATGTCGCCCCGCCACAGCAGCATGTGCCCGAGACCTATCGCGAGCAGCGCCACGAGCCGACGCAGCAGGACCAGCCGCGGGCGCGGGGCGCGGTCCACGGCGGAGTCCAGCAGCAGCGAGAACCCGATGCCGAACAGCAGGGAGAAGACCGGGAGCCCGAGCCAGGCCGGCACGTCACCCGTGGGCCGCTCCGCGACGGCGGTGCCGGCGTTGGCTATCAACTGGATGTTGGCCACCAGGATCGCGCACAGGGCCAACCCCCGCAGCACGTCGAGCGCCACGATGCGGGCCCGGCCGGGTGGGGCCTCGGCGCCGTGCCCCGCAAGGGAAACGTTGTCTGTCATGAGATCCAAGCCTGAGGGGTGGCACGGGCCCGGTCACGGGGCGAAAGAAGGGTTCGTGACGCCCACAACGGTACTTTCGGCCGGTTCGGCGGTGGGGAGGCCTCTCTAGGCTGAGTGGTGTGAACAGTGGGGAAGGCCAACTCGGGTCACCCGGTTCGCCGGGGCGACCGGTGCGGCCGGAGTGGCTGCTGTGGCCCGGGCGTCCCGTGTGGCTGAGGCGACTCGGTTGGGTGGCGGATCTCGGTCTCGCCGCGGTCTTCGCGCTGGCGCTCGTCTTCCAGGCGGCCAGGCTCGCGTCGACCTGGGGAGGCGGCTACTGGTGGTTCGACGCCGCCGCGGGCGCGGTGGTGAGCGTGCTCGCCCTGGTGCGCTGCCGGGGCCGGGCGGTGGCCGCGACCGCGGGACTGGCCGTGGCTGTGGTCTCGACGCTGATCGCCTGGGCGTTCGGCCTGCCCTCCGAGCCCGGCCCGGCCATGGCCCTCGCGCTGGCGGTGCTCACCGGATCCGCCGTCAGGGAACTCCCTGCCCGGTCGGCCTGCGCGGTGGCGGCCGGGGGGCTCGCGGTGATCGGCGTCAGCCTGCTCACCCAGCTGGGATCCTCCTCCGGCATGCCAGTGGTCATACTGAACTCGCTCACGTGGCTGGGCGGTGTCGCGGGCGGCCTGGTGCCGCGGCTCCTGGCAGCCCGCCACCGACGGATCTCCGAGAGGGTGCGCCGCGACGAACGGCTGGAACTGGCCAGGGAGCTGCACGACGTCGTCGCCCACCACATCACCGGCATCGTGATCGAGGCGCAGGCCGGGCAGCTCGACGCCATCGGACAGCCCGACCGGGCGAGGGCCTCCTTCGCCGCCATCGAGGGCGCGGGGACCGAGGCGCTGACCGCCATGCGCAGCGTCGTCGGCCTGCTGCGCGACACCGACGGGGCGGCGTTCACCGCGCCCGGCCCCGAACGGCTCGCCGCGCTCGTCGAGCGGTTCCGCGAACGCGGCGGCCCCGCCGTGGAACTGCGCCTGCCGGAGGACGGGGGGGCTTGGCCGCCCGAGATCGCCGCCACCGTCTACCGGGTGGTCCAGGAGTCGCTGACCAACGTCGCGCGCCACGCCCCGGACGCGGGCTCGGTCGCCGTCCGGGTGGTCCGGGACGGGCGGGGCCTCACCGTGGAGGTCACCGACGACGCCCCGGCCCCGTCCCGCCACCGTCGACGGGTCGGGTACGGGCTGGTCGGGATGCGCGAGCGGGTCGAAGCCCTCGGGGGCACACTGCGCGCAGGCCCGCCCAGCGGGGGCGGCTGGTCCGTGCTCGCGGTCCTCCCCGCTCCGGATCGGAGGGACCGATGACCATCCGGGTCCTGGTGGCCGACGACCAGGCGATGATCCGAGGCGGTCTGCGCCGGATCCTGGAGAGCCAGCCCGACCTCACCGTGGTCGCCGAGGCGGCCGACGGAGCCGAGGCCGTGGAGCTTGCCCGAAGGCTGCGCCCCGACGTGTGCCTGGTGGACATCCGCATGCCGCGCCTGGACGGCCTGGAGGTCACCCGCGCCCTGGCCGGTCCGAGGGCGGCCGACCCACTGCGGGTGGTCGTGGTGACCACGTTCGACCTCGACGAGTACGTCTACGGGGCGCTGCGCGGCGGCGCCGTGGGGTTCGTGCTCAAGGACGCGGGCCCGAGCCTGCTCGTGGAGGCCGTCCGCTCGGCGCACGCCGGGGACGCCCTGATCTCACCGTCGATCACCCTGCGGCTCCTGCGCCACCTCACCGCCGCGGCCACCCCGCCCGGAGGCGGCCGACCGCACCCGCTGTCCGCCCGCGAGACCGAGGTCGTGCTCGCCATCGCCCGCGGCCGCACCAACCAGGAGATCGCCGACGAGCTGTTCATCTCCCTGAGCACGGTCAAGGGCCACGTGTCCGCCGTCCAGGCCCGCCTCGGCCTGCGCAACCGCGTCGAGGTCGCCGCCTGGGCCTGGGAGAACCGCCTGATGGACGCCCCCTGGCAGCGAACACCGAAAACGCCCGGGGCCGTGAGGCCTTCCGGGCGTTCGCACTGCTCAGAGTGAGTGGCTAGGGGCGGGGTCGAACCGCCGACCTTCCGCTTTTCAGGCGGACGCTCGTACCAACTGAGCTACCTAGCCGCACTCGCCGATGCTTCGGCGACGGCGGTCCTGACGGGATTTGAACCCGCGGCCTCCACCTTGACAGGGTGGCGAGCACTCCTAACTGCTCCACAGGACCTTGTTCAGTTGTCGCACCGGGCGCCGGGCCCCGTGCTCTTGCTGCGGTTCTCATTCTGCCAGATGTCCGGTAGTGCTCGAACCGCCTCGTACCCCCAACGGGATTCGAACCCGCGCTACCGCCTTGAAAGGGCGGCGTCCTAGGCCGCTAGACGATGGGGGCCCGTGTGACACACCAAGCATAGGGGAGATTAGCAACCAACACCAAAGTGATAAGCCCGGCCAGTCGCCGCCTCCTCCACCTGCGGCGACGCGCCGGTCAGGGAGTCCGCTGCCCGTCGCTGGCCTCCTCCTCCGGTTCCTCGGAGGGCTCGCCCACCGGGCGCTGCGGGTCGGTCTCGATGTGCCGCTCGACCTGTGCCGACGTCAGTCCGATGCCGCCCAGGTCGATGTCGTCGCGGGCCTGGAGGCGCCCGGTCTCGGCGTCGAAGTACAGCACCGACGCCTGGTAGGGGGTCGGACGGCCGGGACCGTGATCCAGCCCACGCAGACCGGCCCCACCGGTGGACCCCTGCACGAGGAACCGGGTGCCCAGGTCGGTCAGCTCGGTGGACCGCAGGTGGTCGTCGCCCGTCAGCACCAGCGGCACCACCCCGTCGAAGGCCTCCGCCTGCGTGCGCGTGTGCATGACGACCACGTCCACGTCCTCGCGGGAGTCGACCACCTTCTCGGCCTCCTCCTCGCCCCGGGCGGCCACCTCGGAGGCGTCGGGGTTGAGCCGGGTCGCGTCCGGGACGTACCGGGGGTCCCCCGACCCGTAGAAGGTCAGACCGCCCACCTCCCGGGCCTCACCGTCCAGCACGACGGCGTTCTCCTGCGCCGCCACCGCGCGCTGCGTTCCCATGGAGTCGTGTCGGCCGCGCACCCACACGTACGGCACGTCCAGCTCGCCGATCTCGTCGGCGAACGTGTCCTCGGCCGCGCTCCCCCGGTCGGTGAGGTCCCCCGAGTCCACGACCACGTCCGCCCCGTACTGCTCCCGGAGCGTGCGGATGATGCTCCACGAGGCCGGGTTCAGCTGGATGTCGGACACGTGCAGCACGGTGATGACCGACTCGTCCTTCTCGTACACGGGGAGGGTGGAAGTGGCCTCGTAGATCATCGCGACGTTGCCGACCAGCCCCGCCAGCTGCTCCTGGTACTGGCTGAAACGGCCCACCACCTCCTCCGCGCTGCCCACCACCTGCGGGGCTCCCGCGATCAGTCCGGTGTAGCGGGGCTCGGCGATGGCGCTGGGGTTGAAGGTGTTGGCGGCCACCGCTCCGGAGGCCACGAGCACGCCCAGCGACACCAGGGCGCTGGCCAGGGCCCGCCACACGTTGCGGAAGAGCAGCAGTCCCACCACGGCGGCCCCCAGGGCCGCGGCGAGCACCGCGCGCACCAGCAGGCCGATCACACCGGCGCGCAGGTCGGAACCGATCCCCGCGGCCATGCGGTTGATCGCCTCGGGGTCGGCGAACACCTCCTCGGCCGCGGACAGCCGGATGTTGGAGATCCTCGCCTCCAGCTTGATCGGGGCGCTGTGGGTGTCGAAGGCCAGCTGCCCCAGCGGGGCCACGTCGACGACCGTCTCACCCCGCCACTGGGGGCTCAGGCTCATCGTGACGTCCGCGGGGCCGATGGGAGTGACCACCTGGCCGCCCAGGGCCAGGCCCAGCCAGCCGCCGACCAGGCCTGCGACGACGACGCACCCCCACCGCCACGCGCGGCCGGAGCGCAGCCGGTCGAAGGTGCCGCGGAGCCGTCGGAGGGCTCCGCGAAGGTCGTATCCGCGGATCGCTTCCCAAGACAACACACCCCCATCATGCCCCTCCGGGGGAGGCGCTCCCGTGTTTCCTCCCCTTCGAGAGTGTTATGTCGCTTCCGGTGCGTCGCGGGGAGGCAGCACAATGGCAGGTGTGGTGGAACTGACGCGCAGGGACTTCGAGGAACTGGTCGCCGACGCCCTCGACCAGATCCCGCCCGAGCTGGCGCAGCTCATGGACAACGTGGTGATCACCGTGGAGGACGAGTCGTCGGAGGGGCTGCTCGGCCTGTACGAGGGCATCCCCCTGACAGAGCGGGGCGACTCCTACTTCGGCGTGCTCCCCGACCAGATCTTCATCTACCGGCGCAACATCTGTGCCTTCTGTGAGACCCCCGAGCAGGTGGTGGAGGAGGTGCTCGTGACCGTGATCCACGAGATCGCACACCACTTCGGGATCGACGACTCCCGCCTGACCGAGCTCGGCTGGGGCTGAACCCGGCGCTCCTCCGGCCCTTCGCCCCCGGACCGCGGTCTCCTTCGGATCACGCTTTTCGTCACTCTTCGCACATATTTATCAACATTATGCTCATGCACGACATTCCGGGGCAGGCACGCGACTCCACACAGACACGGCGCGACCAGCGAAAACAATCCGCCCAAGGCGGCTCGACAACACGGACGAATCCACCCGGCATTCCTCACCCACAGCAACGAATCAGACACGAATTCCCCAGAACGGCTTGCGACGAAGCTCACCTTCCGGAACTGTTGGTTATTGGGACACGACACAGCGTGATTACAACCCTGTAACAGTAAGGGAGTGCCGGGTGGCCAATCCGCGCCTCGACAACACACCTGACAACGGAGACCACGAGTCTTCGAGCGCCCCCAACAACGACGACTGGCGGAGCAGCTACCGCGACGTCATGGCGATCGCCGAGTTCCGGTCCGTCTGGCTCGCCCACGCGCTCTCGGTGATCGGCACGAACCTGCTGAACATCGCCACCAGCGTGCTCGTCTTCCAGATCACCGGCTCCGCGCTGGCCGCGGGCGTCACCCTGGCCCTGACCTTCCTGCCCCCGATCATCAGCCCGCTCATCTCCGGGCTCGCCGACCTCCTCCCCCGCCGCCGCGTCATGATCGCCTGCGACCTCGCGCGCGCGGCCGTGATCGTGCTCATCGGTATCCCCGGCATGCCGATCTGGGCCGTCTGGATACTGCTCTTCTGCTCGGTGCTGCCGTCGGTCCCCTTCGCCGCGGCCCGCGCCGCGATGATGGCCGAGATCATCCAGGGCGAGCGCTACGTCGCCAGCACGGCCATCATCCAGCTCACCTCGCAGCTGGGCATGCTCGCCGGACTGGTCGCCGGCGGCCTGATCGTCGCCGTCATCGGCCCCAACATCGCCGTGATGTCGACCGGCGTCCTCTTCGTGCTGTCCGCGCTCACCGTGCTGCTGGGTGTGGCCGCGCGCCCCGCGCCCCGCGGGAAGCAGGAGGGCCGCCCGGGGTTCGCCGCGATGACCCGCGACGGGGCCAAGCTGGTCTTCGCCGACCGCAGGCTGCGCACCCTGGCGCTGCTCGCCTGGCTCGCCGGCCTGTACGGCATCCCCTACGGGCTCGCCAACCCGATGGCCGAGGAGATCGGTGCCGGAGCGGCCGCGGCCGGGTTCATCATGGCGGGCTCGGCGATCGGCGCCTTCGTCGGCGGGTTCGTCCTCACCCGGTTCATCCCGCCGCCCACCCGCATGCGCCTGCTCGGCCCGCTGGCCGTCCTCACCTCGGCGCCGCTGCTGCTGTGGCTGGCCGACCCGCCGCTGTGGCTGATGGTGACCGCACTCGCGCTCTGCGGCGTCGCGGGCTCCTACCAGTTCGTGGCCAACGCGGCGTTCGTGCTGTGCGTGCCCAAGGAGGGCCGCGGACTGGCCTTCGGGCTGGTCGCGGCCGGACTCCAGGCCGCGCAGGGCGTGGGCATCCTGGTGGCCGGGTTCTTCGCCGAGAAGTTCGGCACCGGTGTCGTCATCGCCGCGGCCGGTGCCATCGGCGTGGTCTGCGCGCTGCTCCTGGCGCTCCCGTGGTCGCGGATGGCCGGTGAGACCATCGATCAGATGAACGCGACCGGGGACGGCGCCTAGGATCCCCGCCGCACGGGGTTCCTAGCGCTCCTTGCCGCACTCCGCGGGGGCTTCGCAGGTCTGCTCGACCTCGCGCTCCTCCCGCGGGGTGCGCAGCTCACGTCGCTTCCAACCCGGTTGTGCTCTGAGGGTCCACATCAGTTCTGACTCGGCTTTCCCTGGAAGTTGCGGATGATCTGCTCCAGCAAGGAGCGCTTCTCGTTCTCGGCCGGCATGATCAGCCAGGCCAGGATGTAGACGAAGACGCCGCTGAACCCGAGGACCGTCAGGACCACGAAGGCCAGGCGGACCAGCGTGGAGTCGACGTTGAGGAACTCGGCGATCCCCCCGCAGACACCGGCGAGGTAGCGGTCGCTTCCGCTGCGTCGGAAGCGCTTGCTCTGGAAGTTCTGGTTCATGTCTCCACCCTGCCCCCTCCTGACGACGATTCCCATCCGGGACAGCCCTGGGCGTCCCCTGACATCCCCCCGAGCCCCCCGGAGGGGCCGGACACGGGGTGCTGACGCGCCCCGCAGGGGGTTGGACGCGGGCGGGGGCGCGCGGCGTTCCGGCCAGGTGCTGAGGCGTGGAGCACACCGGGCGCGGAGACCGTGCCGCGGGCGAGGCGGAGACTGGAGTCCGGGTCCCTGAGATCCGGGCGCGGAGTCCGGGAACGGAGGGCCTGAGCGGGGCCCCGGGTCAGTCAGCGGGGCCGGGCCGCCCGTAGACCTCGCCCAGGAAGCGGAAGTCGGTGCGGAGCCTGGCGCGGACGTCCGCCGCCTCCTCGTTCTCCGAGAAGCGCAGGCGCCTCATCGTGTGGCGCATCACCGCCATGGCCGCCGCCGCGACCACGACCGAGCGGTCGTCCTCGGCGGGAACGCCGGTCCGCTCGGCGATGGTGGCGGCGAGCTCCATCTCCACGGTGTGGAAGCGGGCGAGCATCCTGGGGACGAGCTGTGGCTCGCGGTCCATGAGCTGTTTGCGCAGGCGCATGTCGTCGCGCTGGGTGTCGAGGTCGTCGGTGCTGACCAGGAACGCGATCAGCATGGTGATGAGGTCCTCGACGAAGTCACCGGTGGGGCCGCCCTCGGCGAACTGCCTGCGCATGTCCTCGTCGGGGCACCGCGGGACCTCACCGAGGAGGGCGTCCTCCTTGGTGGCGAAGTAGTTGAAGAACGTCCGGGTGGAGACGTCGGCCTCTGCCGCGATCTCCTCCACGGTCACGTTCTCCAGGCCGCGCTCCAGCGTGAGGCGGACGGCCGCGTCCTGGAGGGCACGGCGCGTGGCCTGCTTCTTGCGTTCGCGAAGCCCCAATGGTCCTCTCCCGTACAAGGTCGATCCTTGCAGTCCATGCAAAGTTTCCCACAAGTATCCCCCAGGAACGGAGACCGCGCGCACCGGAGCGCGCGGCCCCGCCGGGGGCGGGGCCGCGCCCGTGTCCTAGCGGCCGACGAAGCGCTCCGGCCGGACGTAGACGATGACACGCTCCTCGTCGGGGTTGTCCCACGGGTAGGGCGTTCCGAGGTACTTCTGCGCCATCTCGTTGATGAAGGCCTTGTCCTGGTCCTCCTCCACCCGGTCGACCACGCCGCGGACCTCCACGTACATGTAGGCGTCGTCGGGGTCGGTGGCCGAGACCGAGATCCGGCCGTCGCGCTTGAGGTTCTGGAGCTTCTGCCGCGTCGTGGTCTGGCTGAACCTGAGGAACTCGCCGTCCCAGTCGATCCACACGGGGCTGGACTGGGGGGAGCCGTCCGGGCCGAGCGTGGCCACGTGTCCGAAGGCCGGTTTGCGCAGGACCGCCTGCTGCTTCTCTGAGAACGCCATGTCACTCCTTGTCGTCGGTTGACGCCGATGGTCTCGAGTACACCAACACGTCCCGAGGCGGACGCGGCGACGCGCCCGAGGCGGACGGACCGTGTCGGGGAACCGGCTCTTCGACCACGGTCTCACCGGCCCCGGACGTCACCCGCGGACGGCGGCCGCGACGATGTCCTCGACCTGACCGACGATCGCCGCGCGGTTCCCCTCGAACTCGGGGTCGGTGACGCTGTCGCCGGGGCCGAACTCCAGGACCGGGGTGTGCACGTGGCCGGCGGGGATGTCCAGGCCGGTGGCGTCGCGCAGCAGGGTGTTGCGGTAGGCGATCTCGTTGGAGAGGTAGTCGCCTCCGCCTCCGGCCCGTGCCTCGGAGCCGGGGGTGGGACCGTCCACGCTCACCACCGGTTCGGTCTCGCCCTCGGGGATCTCGGTCACCGTGGTGTTGTCGACCACGGGGAACGGCGCGCCGGTGGTCTCCTCGACGATGGCGGGGTGGTCCAGGGAGGAGTCCGACCACTGCGGCTGCGGAGTGACGGTGGGAACGCCGTCGGGGACGGGGATCATCTCCTCCGTGCCGACCGACTCGTTGTCCGCGGCACCGCCGCGCCAGGCGCCGTTGTGGGCCTCGAGGTCGAACTGGTCCGGTCGGCCCTGGCTGACGGTGATGACCACGTCGGCCGGCCGGTCGCCGGTGTAGTGCGGCAGGAGGGCCTCCTCGACCATGCCGTCGGTGAAGTCGCGCCAGCGCACCGGGAAGAGCATGGTCTCGACGACCGCGACTCCGGCGTCGGTCTCGACCACCGCCCCGTCCAGGGCGAGGGCGGCAGCACCGGAGGGGTTGGCCTGGCGGATGTCGTTGTCGAGGCGGAACGGGTCGAAGCCGGTCACGACGACGTGGAGGACCTCGGGCTCCCCCGGAACCTCGGCGAAGTCCGTGTCGTCGTGGCCACGGGAGCGGCGGTCCATGTCGGCCACGAGTCCGGCGCGGTCCGCCTCGCCCAGCTCGAAGCCCGGTTCCCAGCGGTTGAGGGCCGAGGTCATGGCGAGCCGGGCCCAGTAGACCGGCCGGTCGTCCCCTGCGCTCAGGCTCCCTTCGACGTTCCCGTTGCCCTGGACCCGCTCCACCGCCTTCCGCCAGAGCGCGTCCCCGTGGCGCTCGACGACCGCGCTCGCCTCGTCCGCGCCGGACGCCGCGCACAGTTCCCGCGTGAAGCGGTCCACGCTCATGACGAACCCGGATCTGCGCAGGATCTCCTGGGGGACCTCCTCGACGACCCGCGCCTCCTCGACGGTGGCACCGTCCTCACCGAGGCAGTCGGTCACCTGCTCGGCCTGTGCCGGGGTTCCCAGGGCGAGGACGGGGGCCACGATGAGCGCCGACGCCGCGATGCGGGGGGCTGTCTGCTGGATGCGCACGCTGACTTCACTCCGTTATCTGCTGTGTTCGACAGGAGGGGGGAATGAGGAGGTTCCCCGTTTCGCAGAAGTCACACCGCTCCCACACCTCGCACAGGATCGGTCGGCGTCGCCCGCCGGGGCCGTGTGCGGGTCAGGGCACGTGCCGGGCACCGGTCCTGGCAGCCGGAACGGCCCCGTGGCCGCGGCTGCGGCCAGCAGGACGGGCCCGGCCGGGGACGTGGCGGTGCCCTGGTGCCCACGAAGCCGGTGAAAGAGCGTGGCTACTCCCGGAGCAGGCCCGTCGTCCTCTGCTGGGAGTAGGAAAGGGCCGTGGCCATCTCGTCCATGGCCAACCGGACCCGCTCCAGCACCGCCGGATCGCGGAACTCACCATGGGAGTCCACCCGGGCGGGAGCCCCGGAAACCGTGACCGAGTCGACCAGGACACTCCCCATCAGGGTCAGCGTGGGAATCAGTGCGAGGTGGCCGCGCATACCGCCAGCCTGTCCCGGTGACGCGCTCATGAGGAGGGTCGGCTTTCCCGCGAGCCCCCCAGACCCGACCAGCCAGTCCATGGCGTTCTTGGTGGCTCCGGAGGGGCCGTGCGCGTACTCGGGGGTCGCGATGATCACGCCTTCGGCCTGGTCAGCGCAGGACCGGAACCTCGTGACGGCCTCCGGTAGGTCCTCGTCGTCGTCCAGGTCGGGGTTGAACAGGGGGAGACGGCCGGCCAGGTCGCCGCCGATCACGGAGATGTCGGGGTTGCTCCGGCCAGCCAGGCGCAGCAGTTCGGCGTTGTAGGAGTTCCGGCGCAAGCTGCCGCAGATACCCAGTACCGCCCACATCGCCGCTCCCACGATCCGAAGTTCCCAGCACAGTACCCCCGAAGCTCCGGCGTGCTCCCGGAGGTCATCAGAAACGGTGGCCCAGAGCTCTGGTCTTTCCAGGAAACCCTGAGCCAGTCACGCGGTTCAGCCGTGCGGTGCCGTGGCCCGGATTCCGGCGAGCACCACGGCGACGACGCGCTCCGCGTCCGTGCGGGTGAACGCGCGCAGGCCGCGGTTGACGACGAGGTGCACCGGGCCGGAGATCATCTCGCCGAGGAAGGAGCTGTCGACCGGGGGCAGTTCACCCCGGTCGACGGCGGTGTCCACCCGCCGTTGCATGGCGGCCACGCGCTGGTCGAGGATCCTGGCCAGCGCCTGCCGGACGGTGGGGCTCTGGTGGGTGGGCTGGATGGCCTGTTCGAGCGTCCGGCCGAACGGCGTCTCCAGGCCACCGGCAAGGCCCATCAGGAAGTCCGCCAGGTCCCGGTGGAGGTCGCCGGTGTCGGCGATCGAGGCGAGGTCCTCGGCGTAGCGCAGCATGGCGTCGACGACCAGCTCCTCGCGGTCGGGCCAGTTGCGGTAGACGCTGGTCTTGTGCACGCCGGCGAGCTCGGCGACCTCCTCGTAGCGAAAGCCCACGATGCCGTCGCGCGCGACGAGCTCGGCGGTCGCGGCGAGGACCTGCGCCCGCACCCGCGCGTTGCGGCCGCCGGGGCGCCGCGCGGGCGGCCGGTCAGCGGTCCCGTCGGCCATCTCCACGCTCACCTCCCGTTCTCTGCTCAGGTGCCGATTGTGGCCAGGCGTGGCGTTGCGGTGCAAGCCGGTCGCCAGTAAGCTCCTTAAAAGCTACATATAGTTGCTTTAAGTTTCGGGTCACCGCGGCCGCGGCCCATGAGCCGACCGCGCTGCCCCGTGCTTCCCCCGCCCACCGGCGGGCCACCAGCGACCCGACCGGCACGTCCGCCCAGACACACCTGGAGCACACACCGTGAACATCCTCGTCTCCGGAGCCGGCATCGCCGGCCTCGCCGCCGCACGTGAACTCGGCACCCGCGGCCACGACGTCACCGTCGTCGAGTACGACCGCCACCTCCGGCTCGCGGGCACACCCATCGACATCCGCGGTGACGCGGTCGAAACCGTGGAGAGGATGGGACTGCTCGCCAGGATCCAGGAGCAACGGGTGCGGATGACCGAGTCCACCCGGTTCGTCGACAGCGAGGGCGAGCCGGTCGGCCGCATCCCCATAGCCCAGATAAGCGACTCCGACGACGACATCGAGATCCTTCGCGAGGACTTGATGCGCATCCTCGCCGCCGCGCTCCCGGGCACCGCGGCGCTCTGTTTCGGGGACTCGATCGAGGCGCTGACCGAGAGCGGCGACGGTGTCAGCGTGCGCTTCGCCTCCGGCCGCACCGGTCGGTACGACCTCGTGCTCGGTGCCGACGGCCAGCACTCCGCGGTACGCAGGCTGGTGTTCGGACCCGAGGAGGACTACCTCCACCACCTCGGTGTCTACATCGCGCTCGCCGCCCTCCCCGGCGAGGCCCGAACCGAGGGCGTCAACTCGATACACAACGTCCCCAGCAGGCTGGCGGGCACCTTCTGGTACAGGGACAGGGCCGTCGCGGTCTTCCAGTTCCGCTCGGAACCGCTCGACTACGATCGCCACGACCTGGACGCCCAGAAGAAGATCGTCATCGACGCCTTCGCTGACCACCGGTCGTGGAGGATCCCGGAACTGCTCGACGCGGTCCGCGCCGACCCCGATTTCTTCTTCGACTCCGCGAGCCAGATCCACCTGCCCTCCTGGCACCGCGGCCGCGTCGCCCTCGTCGGGGACGCCGGGTACAGCCCGGCCTTCCTCTCCGGCCGGGGTACGTCACTCGCGCTCACCGGCGCCCGCATCCTCGCCGAGGAACTCGACCGGTGCGGCGGCGACCACACCGCCGCGTTCGAACGGTACGAGGCCCGACAGCGCCCCTACGTCACCTTCGCCCAGGCCAGCGTCCACGGCGGCCGCGACCGCATGCTGCCGACCAGCTGGTCCGCCATCGCCGCCCGCAACGAGGCCCTGCGCGCGGCGGACACCAGCACGCGCTGAACCCCGCGCGAAGAGTTCTCGACCCCTGACGCGCTGGAGAGGATAGACGTGAAGGACACGCTGGAAGAGCCCGCTGCCGGCGCTCAGGAGCACCGATGGAGCAGGCGACTCGTCCTCTGGGTCGCCGTTCTCATCCTCGCCAACGTCCTGGCCGACGTGGCCATCGCCTCCCCCCTGTTGGTGCTGCCCCAGCTGCTCGAACACTTCGGCACCGACCAGGCCGCATGGCTGAACGCGAGCGCGATGCTGGCCGGGGCCATCTGGTCGCCGCTGCTCGCGAAGAGCTCCGACGTCTTCGGCAAGCGCCGGTTGCTCGTCATCACGCTGTTGACCGCGTGCGCGGGCGCGCTGGTCTGCCTCGTCGCCCCCAACCTCTGGATCTTCCTGGCGGGGCGTTTCCTCCAGGGAGCAGCCCTGGCCGCGATCTTCATCACGGTGGCCCTCACACGCCAGATCTGCGCCCCGCGGGTGGCCATGCCCGTGATCGGGCTCGTGACGTCGGGCTCGGCGGTCGTCGGGATCATCGAGCCGTTCCTGATGGTGCCGGTCATCGACCTGTTCGGTTACCGGAGCGTGTTCGTCGTGGCGGCCCTGCTCGCCGCGGTGGCAGCGCTCTGCGTGCGTTCCTTCATCCCGGAGTCGCCGATCCGCGGCACCGGCCGGATCGACGTGGGCGGGGCGCTCCTGCTGGGTGGCGGCCTCGGCTCCGTGCTCGCCTACGCCAGCCTCGGCGGAGACGCCGGGTGGCTGTCCGCGGGCATGGTCGTGCTGCTGGCGGCCGGTGTCGCCGCCCTGGCCGGTTGGGCGGTCCTGGCCCTGCGGGTCGCCGAACCCATCATCGACATCCGGGCCCTCAGTCGGCCGGTCCTGCTGACACTGCTGGCCCTGGTACTGGCCGCGGGCTCCTTCCGGAGCATGCTGCAACTGACGAGCATCGTCGCCCAGGTGCCTCCCGAACTGGGGCTCGGCTACGGGTTGGGCGACGGAGGAGCGGTGGCGGTCCTGCTCGCCACACCCTCGCTCGGCATCATGGTCGGCGGCATCCTCGCCGGATGGGTCGCGGGGCGGTTCGGTCCCGCACGGCCCCTCCTCGTCGCCATCGCCGTCGGGGCGGTGGCGACCTTCATGATGCTGGCGGGCGTGTCGGCGCTCCCGCTGGCGACCGTCTGCGGGGCCATGGTCGGCATGGCCGCCGGCGCGATCGGAACGTCCGGTTACAACCTGGCGACCGGCCTGGCGCCGCCTGAGCGGCAGGGCACGGTCTCCGGTCTGGTGTCGGTCATGTTCGCCCTCGGCTCGGTCGTCTTCAGCTTCGCCGGCGGCGAACTCCTCAAGGCCACCCGAGTCCCCGGGATCGTCGCCGACGGTGCCCCGGTGAGCACGGCGACCGGCGTGTACCTCTACGTCCTGATGGCCGGGGTGCTCTTCGTCCTCGCCGCGGTGCCCGCGGGTCTGGTGGTGCGCAGCTGGCATGCCGCGCCGGTCGCGCCCCAGGCACCGTAGCGTTCGGGTGCTCCTGCGGCCCCGGTCCCCGGCCACCCGGATGGCCGGGGACCGGAGGCCGTACAGGTACAGGCGGGTCGACGCGCTGGTTCTCACCTGGACCCGATCGCCTCGGGTCGTCGCACGGGACGGCTGTCAGCCGAGGCCGTCGGGGACGATGCTGGGTTTCTGTGCGATGCGGGCGAGAGCCTTCTGGTCGGTCGTGTTGAGCCAGTCGAGGACGATGCGGCGCACGGAGCGCAGGTGTGGGTGCTGCCAAGCGCACGAGGTCGAAGCCGACGCCGGTGAGTTCGGCGAGGGTGTAGCGGCCGTCGTCCGGGGCGGGTGTCCGTACGACCCAGCCGCCTTCTCCTGCTCGGCGAGCCATCGCAGCTCCTCATCGTCCTCATGTTCGTGTGTGCCGGACCAGGGCCGACACGAAGTCGTCCCACACCGGCCCGGGCAGGTCGTGACCGACCCCCCGCAGGACCAGCAGGTCGGCCCCGGGGATCGCCGCGCGCAGCGCCTCGCCGTGCGCCGGCGGCAGGAGCGGGTCTCGGTCGCCGTGGACCACGAGCGTGGGCGCCGCGATGTCGCCGAAGCCGCCGCGGGCCGGTCCGTCGAGGTCGATGGCGTAGTGGTTGACCAGCGTAGACGCGTAGTTCCTGGCGCGTGCCACGTCGCGTTCGACCAGCGTCCGGACCGCGGCCTCGTCGAAGTACGGCGAGTCGCCGGCGCAGGCCCGCGCATCGGCGATTACGTACTCCACGACCGCGGCCGTGTCGGAGGAACGCGGTTGGGCGGGCATGGCCAGGTCGCTGGAGGGCGGTGGCAGGTCTTCAGCCCCGGTCGAGCTCGAGACGAACGTCAGCGACGCGACCCGGTGGGGGTGGTCCACGCCGAGGATGAGGCCGCTCTGGCCGAACATCGACTGACAGACCACATGGGCGCGTTCGATGCCCAGGGCGTCCTGGATGCCGAGCACGTCCTGGGCCAGGTCGGTGCAGGAGTACGCCGGCTGGCCCGGCGGGTAGCAGGTCGAGCGGCCGGTGTCGCGGTGGTCGAAGCGGACCACGAACCGGCCGCGGGCGGCGATCCGCCCGCACAGTTCGGCGTCCCACCACAGCATTGAGGCAGAGGCCCCGGCAACCAGCACGATCGCCGGGTCCGTGTGCTCTCCGAAGGTCTCGACACACAGCTCGACGCCGTTGACCGCGAGGAGTCGTTCGCCGTGGGACAGATGAGCAGTCATGTCAGCCACGCTACGCCCGCGCCTTCATGGGGTTGAGGAGCATCGGACCAGGATCCGGCGCTCAGCGTGGGTTTTCGTTCCAATGTTGCTCACACCCCGAACCGGGACGTTCGCACGTGCGCGCAACCGGCTGTGCGCCAAGGCAACTGGTGATCGTCTTGATCACCCGCACCCTTTGCGCTCGGTCGGGCCGTATTCGGCCAACTCCACATCGATCAACGAGCGCCATCGACCCTTCCGGTAGCCCCGGTAGGTGCGGTCCTCGTCGTAGCGTCAGGTCTGGCTCATGCGATCAGCCCTTCATGGTCGGCGTACCCCCGCGCGCTGCGGTGCCCTCTCAGCACCGGCTCGACAGTAACCGCTGCCGTGTCCGACCTACAGGGATGGCCGACAAGGTAAGCCGGAAAGAGTTCGAGAAGAGACAACCGAGCACCGTGGCCCGAGGATCCAGAAACGCGGCTCCACGGAACCCGGCCCACACCAGAGCCTCCATCACACCCGGCACGAAACACTCTTCCATCTGATCGCGGTTAAGGGTCTGCGGCGCGGTGAGGTGGTCGGGCTGCCCTGGGCCAACACCCGCCTGACCGACGCCGAGATCGATCCGTACCCAGATCGTCCAACTCGGTTGGGAAACCCGTACCTGCACGCCCAAGAGCGTGGCCGGGGAGCGCACCATCACTCTGGACGCCGACACCGTCCGGGTTCTGCGCGCCTGGCGGCGCCACCAGTTGGAGGCCAAACTCGCCGCAGGCCCGCAGTGGAAGGACACCGGGCTGGTGTTCACCCGCCAGGACGGCACTGCCTGGCACCCGGCCCAGGCCACCGACTGGTTCGCCCGTATCGCCCACGCGGCGGGCCTGCCGCCGATCAGCCTGCATGGGCTGCGCCACGGGGCGGCGTCGATGAGTCTGGCCGCAGGGGTGGACGTCAAGGTGGTCTCGGCCGAGCTCGGCCACGCCACCACCCACTTCACCCAGGACACCTACCAGACGGTGTTCCCGGACGTAGCCAAGGCCGCCGCTGAGGCCACCGCGGCCATGCTCAAACCCGCCATACGGAAGGCGTAGGCGCGGGCACACCACCGGCCCCCGCTCAGGCCAACGGCACCAACGCCCGAGCGGGGGCCTTGCTGCGTGCCGAACCAAGAAGGTGCCGTCGACATGAGGTGGTGTTGGTGTGCTCGGTGGTAGCTCCGCTGTCGCTGCCGTGCCTTCCCGGGTGAGGGTGTGGGTGCGTGGAGCAGTGGGCAGCTTGGGGTCCTGGCGGGGTGTACCAGCCATCGAGAACCCGTATGGCTACGGTAGAGTTGGCTCCGGCGACGGCCAGGACCACGCTCCGAGTCGTATCGCGGGCCTCTAGCTCAATTGGCAGAGCAACGGACTTTTAATCCGTGGGTTCAGGGTTCGAGCCCCTGGGGGCCTACCCGTAAAACCCCAGTTCAGAGGCCCTTTTCAAGGTCCCCGACTCGGGGTTTTCTCGTTCTCAGGGCTGGGTGATTGCTCCATGTGTGCTCTTCAGCCTCGGCCGTGCCTCCACCTCGCCGGAGCACACCGGAGCAACGCCCTACTCAAACCCGCCCAGACCGGTCCCTGCCGCCTCGGTCGGTCCGGAGTCCGCTGGTCACGGCCCGCACCCCACGCACGCATAATCCCTTGCTCCGTCCTCCCAGGTGAGGGGCACGGGCCGTGTCTCCTTAGCTGCGTCAGATGCTGACCAGCTCGATCAGGGCGTCGAGTTCCGCAGGCCGCCCCCTGGCCAAGGGGCGTGCCGTGACCTGATCCGGAACCGGATCGCCGCACTCGACTGAGGAGGGTTCCCCACATGAGCACCCAGACCACGCCGTGGCACAAGTCCAGCTACAGCAACGAGGCCGGGACCTGTGTGGAGGTCTCCGAGGGGCCCGTGAACGGGGTCCGGGACAACCAGAACCCCCACCTGGATCCGCTGGACTTCACCCCGGGCGCGTGGGCTCACTTCCTCGGCGGCCTGCACACGGACTGAGTCCCGGTACCCGTCGTGCCCGCCGTGCTCGGCGGGCACCGGATGCTCACACCTGGAACTGGGCCTTGACGAGTGAGGGACCCTCGAACTCCTCGGGGATCGCGTCCATCAGCACCTCGTTGACGGTCTCACCCAGCCACTGGTTGGAGTTGCGTCGCATTCCCTGCCGCTTGAATCCGGCCTTCTCGTAGGCGCGGATGGCTCCGGCGTTGGGCTCGAGGACGGTCAGGTACACGCACCTCAGGTTGGTCACGTGGAAGGCGTAGTCCAGCACCAGCCGGGTCGCCTCCGTTCCCACGCCCCTGCCTCGGGACTCGCCCAGGGCCACCACGTACTCGCCGTTGCGCCGCATCTGGTCGATGTACACCTGGGCCAGGCCAACCGGGCACGGGCTCTCCCCGGTCAGGTCGTAGACGGTGAACCGCAGCTCCCTATCCGAGGCGCGACCATAGCCCTCCACGAGGATCTCCCGCGTGGACTCCATCGGCTGCGGGGTCTGCCGGTTGTAGCCGACGATGGTGGGGATCGACTGCTCCCACTTCCAGTACTCCTCCACGAGGTCGGCGCGCAGCGGGCCGATTCCGGCTTTGTCGCCGCGCAGCCAGATCAGGGGGTCGCTCACGTGGTCTCCTCCACGGTTGGGATGGTCAGCAGTGCCGTGCACCGCCGTGTGCTGTCGGGTTCGGCCACCGGGCGTCCCTCCGCCTCGATCCATGCGTGTAGACGGATGGGGTCGGCGATCACGCCGTGGCACCAGCGCACGCCGCGTCCGAGGAGGGCCAGGGCCAGTGCCGCGGCCACCGATTCTTCCAAGCAGGCGACCCGCATGGGCGAGAACAGGCCGAACCGCCGCACGGCATGGACGGCGTTCTCCGCCCTCTGGTCTGGCGGGGACGGCTCACTTCCCTTGGGGCTACCGGGAGAACGCAGCACTGAGGAACGCGCTTCACTCCCCGCCGAGGAAGGACAGGCAGCCAGGTCCCGGTTCCGGGTGTCCCTGACGAGGACCGCTGAGAGTGCCGAGCGCCACTGACCGGACACCCCTGCACCGCTCTGCTTCTCCGAATCTGACATGACGCGACCGCATGTGGGAGAGAGGGCGGCGTAGAGTGCCTTGGGTGATTCGTGATGCGCCCGAGCGGAGAACCCTGGACGCAGCCCTGGCCGATGTCCGCCGAGCCGAGCGGGAGTTCGACAACGCTCGCACGTGGCTGGAGGAAGCCAGCCAGGGCGTTTTGGAGCCTTTGTCCGCAGAAGTGTGGGTCACCGACCCGGATTTCAGCCACGTCCTTCTCGTCCGGCACCGTTGGCGGGGTTGGGTGCCACCTGGCGGCAAGGTCGAGACCGGTGAGACACCTCGCGAAGCGGCATCCCGGGAACTCCTGGAGGAGACGGGCGTTTCAGGGAGTCTGCTTTCTCTGCCAGCTGCCGTCTGCGTGCGCTCCTACCGTTCGGACTGGTCGCCCACGCTCGGACTCTCGTACGCCGCGATCATCGATCGTAGTCTTCGCCTGGGCGGGGAGGCAGGGCAGCCGTCCGCCTGGATCCCTCTGGAAGACGACTGGCAGGGTGCCTTCCCGGAGGACCGCGCCCGGATTCGCCGACACGTCCGGCAGCTCTCACGAGCCCAGGCTGTCGGTGCCCTCTGACCCAGGGACCCCGGTAAGAGGGATGGCCACCGCCACGGCGAGCAGTGGCCATCGGTATGAAGTTTCCGCCCGCCCAGATCCCCGAGTTCTCCCCAAACATTCGGGAGTCCGGTTAGGTTGGGCTTCGGCAGTCGCCGTAGACCACACCATTTCTGAGGAGAGCGATCGTGGCCCAACGCCCGTCCCCCGTGCGGGGTATGCGCGATGTCCTGCCCGATGCCGCAGAGCGGCGTCAACGGCTGGAGGCCACCATCCATCATGAGTTCTCCCGGTTCGGGTACCGGCCCATCGAGACCCCCTCGCTGGAGGACCTGCGTTTCCTGGAGTCCGGGCAGGGCGGCGACAACGAGAAGTTGATCTTCAAGACCCTGCGCCGGGGCATCTCTCTGAACGAAGCCACCGACGTGGCGTCCCTGGCGGACGCTGGTCTGCGGTTCGACCTGACGGTGCCGCTGGCGCGCTTCTACGCCACCAACGCCCCCAACCTGCCCTCTCCGTTCCGCGCGGTGCAGATCGGGCCGGTCTGGCGCGCTGAGCGCCCCCAACGGGGCAGGTACCGGCAGTTCACCCAATGCGACATCGACATCCTCGGTGAGGCCTCGCTCCTGGCGGAGATCGAACTGCTCAGCGCGGGTAGCCGCGCTCTGGCCGCGGTGGGGCTGGAGGAGTTCACGATCCGGCTCAACCACCGCCGTCTGCTCACCGGGCTGTTGAGCGCGTGCGGGTTCGCGGACGAGACTCACGCGCACGCGCTGATCGTGGTGGACAAGCTCGACAAGATCGGCGTGGAGGGGATCGAGCGCGAACTCGCCGAAGCGGGCCACCCCCAGTTCGCGATCACCACCTTGTCGGGGGTTCTCGCCCAGGCCGAGGCAGCGACCACACCCGACCAGCTCGCCCAGGTGCTGCCCTCGGGGATGGACGGGAAACCGTTGGAGGAGCTACGTACGATCGCCTCCGCCCTGGTCCTGCCCGAGGCAGCGCCCAAGGCGCGGCTGGTGATGGACCTGTCCCTGGTCCGTGGGATGGGCTACTACACCGGGCCGATCTTCGAGGTGGCCGCGCCCGGTCTGGGCTCCTCCATCGCCGGCGGCGGCCGATACGACGAAATGATCGGGCGGATCGGCGGCCAGCCGACCCCCGCTTGCGGGTTCAGTATCGGCTTCGAGCGCCTGGCCGAGGTCCTCACCCCTGCCTCCGAGCAGAGGGAGCGGCGCGTGGCGCTGCTCTGGCGCTCCGACCAGGGCCTGGCACAGATCGCCGAGCACGCGGACCGGCTACGGGCTCAGGGATATGTGGTGGAGACCGTACACGTCGCTGGCAAGGGCAAGGGCGTGTACAAACGGCTGGCCACCGCCGGATTCGATCTGGTGGCCCAGGCCCTGGACGAGGCCGCACCCCGCCCGCTGTCCCCGTGAGCTCATCACGGCCCCGGTGGGGTGACCTTCCCGCAGCCGCACGCGAGAAGGTCACCCGAGCCCTTGGTGAGGAGATCGTCAGCGAGCACTCCCAGAGCGGGGGATACACCCCGGCCGTGGCGTCTCTGCTGACGACCGCCAGCGGCCGTTCCCTGTTCTGCAAGGCGATGCCGGAGGACCACCCCCTGTGCGCGACCCTGGCCGCGGAGGCTGCCGTGGCCGCGTCGGCTCCTGCGGGCTCGGCCCTTCCCCGCCTCGTCTGGGAGGGAAGGGAGAACGGGTGGCGGGTGGTGGTGTTCACCGCCGTGCACGGTCGCCACGTGGACCTCTCGCCCGGCTCCGGCGACGTGGCGGCGGTGGTCTCGGCGCTTGACGCTCTGGTAGATGACCTCACCCCGTGCCCGCTCATCGCGGCGCCTACAGCAGGCGAGGTGTTGGCACCGGTCCTACACGGGTGGTCGTCCATGAAGGAACAGCCTCCCCAGGAACTCACCCCCTGGGCGTTGGACAACCTCGAACGTCTCTCCTCGTTGGAGACGGGGTGGACCGACCACGCGGACGGGGACACACTCACACACGGCGACGTCCGCGCGGACCAGTTGCTCATCGACGCCCGAGAACGGGTGTGGTTGGTCGACTGGGCTCACCCGTGCCGTGGTGCGGCGTGGATCGACGCGGTGGAGCTGGTGCCGCATCTGGTCATGGCCGGACACACACCCGAGGCAGCCGAGAAGAAAGCAGCGGGTTCGGCGCGGTTCGCCTCGGCCCCGGCTTCCGCGGTGGACTCCTTCGCCGTCGCGGCGGCCGGGTACTGGACGCGGGCCTGCCGTCAGGCTCCGCCGCCGAGCCCGGGTGGGGTGAGACTGCGCGCGTTCCAGGCCAGGGCGGCGGATGCCGCCCTGGCCTGGGTGCGTTACCGCTTCGGGGAATGAATCAGGCGAGCACGGGACGCAGGCCGTGGAGTACTCGCTGGTGTGCCAGGTCGGTGACGTAGGCGTGGGCCGCCCCGCCGATCTGGGCACGGGTCAGGTCACGGAGCGCCTGTTCCACCAGGTCAGCAGCGGTGCGAGCAGCGGCTTGGGCGGCACCGGTCGTGACGAACGCCAGACGGATCTCCTCGGTCTGTTCGTCCGTGGCGTGATCCCCTTCGATGACCGGGCGCAGCCGGTGGCCGTTGGGGATGCGCCGGTGGAGCTCGACCAGGAGCAGGGTCCGGCGCAGATGACGGATCTCTGCGGCGTCGTCCTTGCCAGCGTTCATCAGATCCGGGCACCCGGTGGCCAGGTCGTCCACGATCTGCGAGGCGGCGCCGATGGTCTCCAGGATCCGGGCGACGGCCTCGCGTTGGTCGGAATCCGCGCCGGTGGCGGTGTAGCCGATGCGCCAGGGGAGGCCGTAGCAGTAGTCACCCGCCTTGTCGCGGTACATGCGCACGACCGCGTCCGTGGTGATGGATTCCAGTTCCCGCTGCCACAACAGCTCCTGGAGTTGGCCGTGCTGGGTCCGGCGGACGCACTCCACGACCACGTCCCACAGGGCTGCTCGGTGCTGCGGGTCGGCGTCGTCCAGCAGATCCCTGGCCAGGGAGAGGAGCAGGTCTCCCCAGAACAGAGCCGCGTCGTTCCCCGCTGAGCCGATGCGGCGCCGAAAGGCCTCGGGCAGGGTGGGACGGCCGAACTTCTCGGTGTCGCCGTCGATGATGTCGTCGTGGATGGCGAACAGGTCCCTGACCACCTGCGGAACCAGGGCGACGGTGCCGAGCCGTTCGATCAGGTCGTCGGCGAGTTCCGCCTGGTTGTGTCCCGTGCCGACCAGGGCCAGCACGGGACGGGGCAGGAGGGAGTCGACCTGGGCGTAGGCCAGGTAGTCCTGCCCCAGTCCGGACAGGTGTGGCGGCAGGTCCTGTGTCCAGCGGGTGAGGGTCCGCGTCCACAGGGAGTTCACGGGCGGGGAGAAGCGGTGCAGTGTGGTGGTCAGCACGAGGCGGTCTCCGGGATCTGTCGGGCCTGGGCATAGCGGTGGATGGCGTCGGTGTCCGTGGCCTCTCCCACCCACAGGTCCACGCGCTGGCCGTTGGAGTTTCCTGTGGTGGAGGCGTGGGCACGCAGGTAGTCGCCGACCGGGTCGCCGGTCGGTTCCGGGATGAGGAGCCGGTCAGCGGTGCTGGGGCCGAAGTGGTGTGCTCGCTGATGGGTGGGCGCGTCAGCGAAGGTCCCGCAGGCGTCCATGACGGCCAGGAGGCGTTCGATTCCGAAGGCGAAGCCGCTCGCCGGAACCTTTCCAGGGCCATCGGAGGCGAAGTGGCCGATGAGGTGGTCGTAGCGACCACCGCCGGCGATCTCCACGAAACTGGCATCCGGCAGGACGACGTCCACCTCGAAGGCCAGACCGGTGTAGTACTCGTGGCTGCGCACCACGCCCAGGTCCACCACCGCGTTCAGACCCGCTTTCCTGAGGGCATGGGCCATCGACGCGAGTCGTTCCAGATGTCCTGGGGCCACGTCGTCCAGCGTGGCCAGGAGATGGGAGTCGACGTCGCCGGAGTCGTGGTGGGCCATCGCCCGCCAGCGTTCCACCGTCTCGGCGGGGCAGTTCGCGAGCAACGCGTCCAGGCGGGTGCTGAGGTCGGTAACCCGGTCGGAGTCCTTGCCCGCCCGGCATTCGGCCAGAGCGTCGAGGCATTCCTTCACGGCGATCGTGGTCGTTTCCTCGAAGCCGCTGTGCTCTGCCAGGGCACGGAAGAGGCCGACGTCGCTGATCCGGACGCGGACCGAGTTCTCCGGTGCGCCCAGCGCGTGGAGGGCCCCGTCGATGAAGGTGATGATCTCGGCGTCGGCCGCGGCGGAGGCGACTCCGAGGATCTCAGCACCGAACTGGCGGAACTCGCGAGCCTTGCCCTGGGAGAGGGTGTCGACCGCCTCGTTGCGCCAGCACGGGAGGTCGTAGAAGACCTTCAGCGGCAGGGTCTGGGTGGGCAGGACCGAGGCCAGCCAGCGGGCGACGGAGACCGTGCCCTCGGGGATCAGCACGGCCGGGGTGTTCTGGTGGGTGTGGGTGTGACCGGACCCGTAGTCGGGGACGTCGAGCTCGAAGACGCCCTTGGGGTTCCACTCGGGCCAGGGCGAGGCACCGACGACCTGACGGCTGAAGGACGCCTTGCGTTCCAGGGCGGGGACTTCGAGGCGGTCGTATCCGCGGGTGTGGGCGTACTGGCCCAGGACGGACTGGGCGTAGTCGCGCTGGCGCAGTTCGGGGCCGAACCGGTCGCGGGTTCCCACGAAGGGCTGGGTGTTGCGGGGGGTATGTGACACTGAGGCTCCGTTCCTTGGGGTGTCGTTGTCGTGCGGTCTCGGGTGGTGAGTGGCCGGTGTGGGGGCGCGGCGACACGGGTGGGTTCGGGGGTTGTGCCGCCGCGCCGGTACTGCCGCGCGCGGGGTCACTCGCGCGGGCGTGCGGTGGGAGTTCGAGGAGGATCCGCGCACACGGTCAGCGGGCGGGTGTGAGGTGCTGGGTCCACAGAGCGGTGACCTCGCTTTTGAGGTAGCGGCGGTGTCCGCCCGGGGTACGGAAGCTGGAGATTCGCCCGTCCCTGGCCCAGCGCGCCACGGTTTTACCGTCCACACGGAACAGGGTGGCGACCTCGGCGGGGGTGAGGGTCTCCATGGACGTCAGGGCGTCGTCACCGTTCATGGGTGGCATCGGGCCGGTTCCTCTCATGCGCGGATGGTGGGGTGGAGCGGGGTCAGGTGCGTGTGCCAGTCGTCCACCTGCGGGTTGCGGCGGCGCAGCGCACGGCGTTCTCGTGCCGTCATGCCGCCCCACAGCCCGATGTCGATCCGCGCAGGTCGAGGGCTTCGGCCAGGCATGCGCTGCGGATGGGGCACGGGGCGCAGATGTGTCGGACCCGGCGCTGTTGGAGGGTGTCGCCGAACATACGGTCGGGGTCGGGCAGATCGCGGCAGGAGGCGCGTGCGTCGGTGAGAGAGGTGGTCATACCGATGGCCGTGGGCAGTCGTGGTGGATGGGCGTGCTGGATGTCCAGGAGCATCCGGGGCTCGGGCAGGACCAGTAGGCGGTTGCCGTCATGGCGAGGGCCGTCTCGGTGCGCAGGATCTGGCGATGCAACTCCTGGCTGGTGGGTTCGGACAACGGAACGACGTGAGCGCAACCCCGGTAGAAGGCGAAGAAGGCCCGTGCGCCCGGAGCCCACATCACGAGCCAACGGCCTCGGTGACGCATATGAAGCTGGTAGGCGGCCATGTACTGGTCGTGGTCGTCGCTGACGTCCCAGGCCATCGTGATCACCGCTGGGCGTGGTCGACGTGTTCGGCGGGCTGGTCCGAGCGCCGTTCGATCCGGTCCACCTCGAACCAGACGCTGGTGCGTCCGTCGTCATGGTGGACGGTGCCCCACCGGTCCGCGCCCTCCGCGACCAGGCGCAGTCCGCGCCCGCCCTCGGCTTCGGGATCGAACGGGCGCAGGCAGGGGACGGCGACCTCTCCCTGACGAGGACCGATATCGGTGACGCGAACCTGGGTGCGACCCTCCAGCTTGCACACGCTGATGGTGATCTCACCTCCCGCCTGGCCCGACCGGGTGTGGTGGACGCAGTTGTTGAACAGCTCCGAGGCGAGCAGTTCGATCGGGTCGACCTCCCAGGCGGGGAGGGACGCCAGTGCCCTCAGGTGGCGGCGCATGACCCTGGCGTAGGAGGGCTCGCCGGGTACGGTCATCGCGTGCCCTGTGAACTCGCCCCTGTCCTCCAGCAGGACTGGGGCACGGTCCACCGGTGCGGTGGCGCGTTTGGGTAGAGGAGAAACCGTTCGTGTACCGGTGCTCTTATCCGTAGTCTCCGCCTGTTCCACTACAACGGCCCTCATCCCCATCACCGTCCTCTCGCGCCTGGTCACCGTGCCTTGCGCGTCAGTTCCAGGTCGTTGACGAGTTCTCAGTCTTGGGTCGGGGTGCCTTCGGTGCCCATGAACGCAGGTAATGATCGTTATTACGGTGGTGATGTTTTTTGGGCGAGGGCTGGCGGCCAGTTCGTGAGCCCTGTTCCATGGGCGGTGAACAGTTCTCGAGCCGAGGAACCCATGGTGTCGATATGTGAGAATTGCGGCGGGGAGAGAACTTCTGTCGCTAATGCGAAGAAAAGGTGTCCGTGTATACCCAAGGGCTTCTGGGATAACCCTGAGGTACAAGAAGCCGCTGGACGTCTCGACGCGGGTGCTCTGGTACGCGCTCTGCGTTCGCGCACCGACCTGTCCCAGGAGGCTCTCGGGCGTTTGACCGGGCTCTCCCAGTCGATGATCTCCCAACTCGAATCGAAGAAGCGCGAGTTGAAGGATGTCGTGAAACTGCGCCGCTTCCTTGACGGGCTCTCCGCGCCTCGGGTGACAGCCAGCCGCGCCCAGAGGGAGAGCGTCGAGAGCACTAAGCTGTTGGCGCACGCGGCCCAGGTCACCATGGGAGCGGTGGAGATCGATCCCCGCAGTTGGCGCGGCCCGAACCTCCCCGACTCGCCCCTGCCCGTCCGACGGGTGACGGGAACCGACGTGGACCATGTCGAAACGGTTACCAAGGCTCTGCGGGCCGCTGACTACCAGCTCGGAGGCGGTGCGTGCCTGGACTCGATCATGGCGCAACTGGCCTACGCCCACCGGCTGCTACGCGTGGCCAAACCCGTGAACCAGGTCGGCCTCCGGCTCCACAGAGCCGTCTCCGATCTGCACAACCTCGCCGGATGGGCGAGCTTCGACGTCGGCCACTACAAGGTCGCGGCCGAACACCTGTCCCTGGCACTGGAGCAGGCCCAGTACATCGAGGAACCCTCGTTGGTGGCCAACGTCCTCTACCGGATGGGCCGCCTGCACCTGCACCGCGGCCACACCGTCCAGTCCCTGCGGTTCCTGCAGTTGGGGCAGATCGCCGCTCAGGACTCCGGGTGTGAGCGCACCGTCGCGCTCATGTGCGCCAACACCACCTGGGCCTACGCGGCCCTCGATGACGGGAAACGAGCTATGGACTCCCTCGCACGCGCCCACGACGCCTTCGCACGCGCCGACTCGGACACCACCCCCTGGGTGCGGTTCTTCCACGAAGCCGACCTGGACGCCCTGTCGGGGGTCGTCAACGCCACGCTCCCCACGCCCTCGCCCCGCGCGTACACGGCCACGACCGAGCATCTGTACCGGGCCGTGGACGCCCGCAGCCCCGCCATGGGCCGCAGCCGAGCCTTCGAGCTGACAACTCTGGCCACCGCCCACATCGTCAACGGCGACCCCGATCAGGGAGTGCGCATCGGTCGCCAGGCCGTCGACCTCGCCCGGCAGGTCCGTTCGGTGCGCGTGATCGACCGTCTGGCCCCGTTGCAGCAGGCTGCCCAGGCCTACCGGACCCGGGGCGAGACAGCGGACCTGGCCGCCGAGATTGCTACTCTTCGCACATCATGAGCACCGTCCCCGCCTCCACCAGCCCCCGGTTCGCCCTCACCAGAGACCGCGTCCACGACGTCCTCGCCGCTTTGTGCGAGGAAGCCGGACTGGGCGCCAAGGCGGCCGATGACGCCGAGCTGATCAAGTTCACCAACAACGCCGTCTACCGCCTCCCGCACGCGAGGCTGGTGGTGCGCATCGCCGGTTCGGCGACCGTGGTCGAACGCGTCCCCGTGGTCATCCAGGCGGCACGGTGGCTCGCTCAGCACGACGCCCCCACGGTGCGTTTGGCCGAGGACATCTCCCAGCCCGTCCAGGCCGGCGGAGCCACGGCGACCTTCTGGCACCTGGTGCCCTCCACCGGCCCCGAACCGACCGGTATCGACCTCGGGCGCATCCTCAAACACCTCCACGCCCTGCCAGCCCCGGATCTCGCCCTGCCGTCGTGGGAGCCGTTCGAGCGAATCCGCAGCCGCATCACGGACGCCGAAGGACTGGCCGACGTCGACCGGAGCTTCCTCACCAGGCGCACCGACCAACTAGAGGCCCAGGTCCAGGACCTGGAGTTCGAGCTTCCCGCCGGGGTGATCCACGGCGACCCGTTCCTGGGCAACCTCATCTCCGGCCCTGGCGGCCCGGTGATCTGCGACTTCGACAGCCTCAGTCACGGCCCCCGGGAATGGGACCTGGTGCCCGCAGCGGTGGGCAAGGTCCGCATGGACTACGCCCAGGATCCCCACACCCCGCTCGCCGAGGAGTACGGCTACGACGTGCTGGACTGGCCCGGATTCCCCGTCCTACGCCAGGTCCGCGAACTCAAGCTCGTCACCAGCGTCCTACCAGTCCTGAACACCAACCCCGGCCTGCGCTCCCAATGGCGCCACCGCCTCGACACCCTGCAGCACGGCGACACCACCACTCGCTGGAGCACCTACAGGTAACCGCCACCGGTCTCGTCGAATGATGGAGGCGTCCCCGGCACCCACACCACCGCCCCAGCCGGGCTCTCCCACCGACCTGCTACCCGGATCACCGCTGGGTCGGCTCCGCGGCCTCACTGGTGTCTTCTTCCTGGTTGACGACGACCGTGTGGAACCACTTGGCGATTTCGGCGATCAGCTGTGTCTGTCCCCCAGAGCTGGTGAAGAAGTAGTCGCTCATCTTGTTGTGCGCACCCTGGTTGTCCGCGACTGCACCCATGACGGCATCGTCGAAGTCGGGAGATTCGGCGAACTGGGTCAGACTGTTGACCTTGGCCTGCTGCACCAAGCCTTCGTCGGCCAGTAGGGCGCTTAGCAGGGCCTCAAGGAAGGACACCTTCTGAGAGGCTGTGAAGTCCTCGTTGCCGAACAGGTCGTTGAGCCGTTCCAGGACGTCCTGGAACGCGACCATCTTCGGGTCCTTCTTGCTCGCCGACCCAGCACCCGTCACACCCTTGAGCGCGATGTCCTCCGTACCCAGGGAGATGTTGGTCTTGCCCTTGTCGACCTGCTTGACGTTCTGTAGCACGACGTCGGACAGGTCGACCGGGGCGGTGTAGTTGCCGGGCTGGATCCGACGGGCCAGCAGCCGCAGGTAGATGCTGCGCTTCTCCAGGTCCGCATCGCCGTAGTCGACGATCTGGCTCATGAAGTCGTAGAGCCGCACGAACGTGCCGACGTCCTTGCGGAACATGTCGAGCTCTTCCAGGGCGGCCTTGGCACCCTCGCCACCGTCCGCCGCCAGAGCCGCGGTGTACCGGTCCTGGAACCGCTGCTTGCCTGGGTTCACTGCGGCCGTCAGGGCGTTGTTGCCCTTGTCCATCACCCACGCCTCGGCGCACTGGTCGAGCTCGGCCAGCGTGTAGATCCCGAAGGTGTCGAGCTTGGTGGCCAGGTCATGCACCAGGTTGGGGTCGGTTTCCTGCTCCAGGTGCACGTCGGTGTAGTACGGCTCGAAGGCCTTCTGAATCTCGGCCGGGTCGTTCGTGAAGTCCACGACCTGCGTCATCGCGGAGGTCTTCTGTGTGCCTGAGGGGGTGACGTAGGTGCGGTTGAGGCGTGAGAGCGTCTGCACCGCTTCCACGCCCGACAGCAGCTTGTCGACGTACATGGTGCACAACAGCGGCTGGTCGAAGCCGGTCTGGAACTTCCGGGCGACGATCATGACCCTGTATTCGTCACCCTCGAAAGTGGACCGCAGGTCGCGCACGCCCGGGTTCATGTTCGCTTCGGTGAAGTCGTCCGGGCCGGTCTCGGTGTCTTCGACCTTGCCGGAGAAGGCCACCAGGGTGCCGTAGTCCAGGCCCTTCTTGGCGATGTAGGCGTCGATGGCTTTTTTGTACCGGACCGCGCCCTTGCGGGAGTCGGCGACGACCATCGCTTTGGCATGTCCGTCCAGCAGGGGTGCGACGTTGGAGCGGAAGTGCTCGACGATGATCGCGGCCTTCTGCGCGATGGTCTGTGGGTTGAGCTTCACCCACCGCATGACCTGCTTAGTTGCCTCGTTCTGGTCGACCTCCGTGTCGCCGGAAGCGGCGTTCTGGCCGACTTGGAAGGCCAGTTTGAAGGAGTGGTAGCCGCGCAGGACGTCCAGGATGAAGCCCTCTTCGATGGCCTGCTTCATCGAGTAGACGTGGAACGGCTGCGGGGGCAGGTCCGTGCCCTCGGGTACGCGGCCGAAGCGCTCTATCGTTTTGCCCTTGGGGGTGGCGGTGAACGCGAAGTAGGAGATGTTCGGGCTGTTGGCCCGGTCGGAGGCCTCGGCTGCCAGGACTGCCTCAACGTCGACCTCGCCGCCGTCCTCGGCTTCCTTGAGCTCCTCGGCGGTCAGGACGGCCTTGAGCTTGTTGGCGACCTGTCCTGTGTGGGAGGAGTGCGCCTCGTCAGCGATGACGGCGAACTTCTTGTCCTTCAATCCCTTGGACTTGCGGATCTCGTCCATCGCGTGGGGGAAGGTCTGGATGGTCACGACGATGATCAGCTTGCCTGCGGCCAGGGCCTTGGCCAGCGCACCCGACTTGGAGGAGCCCTCGCGGGCCGCCTGTCTTCGGTCGATGGCCGTCACGATGCCCTGGCCGTTGTCGATCTGCTTGATCGCGTCCTGAAGTTGATCGTCCAGCACGGTTCGGTCGGTGACCACGATGACCGAGTCGAACACTTTGGTGTCGTCCACCTGTAGGCGGGCCAGACGGTGGGACAGCCAGGAGATCGAGTCGGTCTTACCCGATCCCGCTGAGTGCTGGACCAGGTATCGGTGCCCCGCACCCTCAGCGATGACGGCGTCAGTCACCTGGGTGACGGCCTCCCACTGGTGGAAGCGGGGGAACCGCAGTGTGGCCGACTTGGTGGTCTTGCCGGAGATCGGGTCGGTGCGCTTCTCATGCTTGATGTACATGAACCGGGCGAAGATGTTCAGCCATGCGTCACGCTGCAGCACCCTTTCCCACAGGTAGGACGAGGGCGACCCGTCGGGGTTCAGAGGGTTGCCCGCTCCGCCGTCCTCGGTACCCCGGTTGAACGGCAGGAAGAACGTCTTGCCCCCGGCCAACTTCGTGGTCATCCAGACCTCGTCGTTGGACACCGCGAAGTGCACCAGCGCACCGCGTCCGGAAGTGAACAGCGGCTGGATGTGTTTGCTGCCCGGGTCCTTGGGCTGGCGGCTGGTCCTGTACTGCTGCTTGGCGTCCTCGACCGTCTGCGTGAAATCCGTCTTGAGCTCGGCCGTGGCCACCGGCAGGCCGTTGATGAAGAACACCAGATCCACACTGCGCTGATCCCCGGTGGAGAAGTGCACCTGCCGCATCACGCGCAGACGTACCTTCTCGTAGTCCGCTACCGTCGTGGCGTTGAGAGTGGACTCGGGCTTGAACTGGCACATGCGGAACTGGGCTGACAGGTGCTTGAATCCATGGCGCAACACGTTGAGGGTGCCGCCGCCGTTCTCCATGTCGATCGACAGGCGCTTCACCAGCCGGTTCAGGAGCTGGTCGCGCTGCTTGGCCTCGTCCGCGGCGCCTGGCTTGACCACCTTGGCCAGCTCGTTCGGTTGGGTGTCCTGGAGCCACCCGAAGAAGTCCGCCGGAAACAGCGCACGCTCACGGTCGTAACCGGTGTCGTTCTTGGAGTACAGCCAGCCGTGGACAGCCAGGTACTCGCACAGTTCATTCTCGAACTCGATCTCGTTGTGCTGCGCCAACTCAGGCCTCCTGCCGTACGTCGATCTGGCCGGTCACGGCCGCAGTGATGAGAGCGGAGCGCCGCTCCTGAGACAGTTCGATCAGCTTCTCGGACTCAGCAATCAGG
>NZ_CBDRFA010000046.1:0-67740 GCF_965343085.1 Nocardiopsis synnemataformans
CGCTGACCGGCCCGGACCGGTCAGCGCCGGGGGCCGGTGCGTCGGCCTGGATCCGTGGGGCGTGCGGGCCCTCTGTGCTCCGTGAGCTGCCCGGGCTCCCCGTGCTGCCTGGGTTCCCCGTGCTTCCCGCGCTCTCCGGGACTCCTGCGCCTGCGTGGCTTTCGGCGTGCCCGTGGACCCCTCCGTCGACCAGGACCGCGACCCGTTTCGGGTCGGACAGGAGAGCGGCGACCGCCTCGACGGGGGTGTCCTCGGCGCTGCCCGGCGCGAGGTCGTCGGCGAGCCTCCTGACGGCGCCGTGCGGCAGCGCGGCGAGCAGCACGCGCGCGGGCGGGCCGAGCTGGGCGGGCTGGGGGAGCAGGTCGCGCAGCACCTGGACGGGGCGCAGCCGCCCCCGGTCGGGCCAGACCAGGGCCAGGCGCAGCAGGGTGTCCAGGGCCGCGCCGACCGGTCCGTCCACAGCGTCGTGGGCCGACGCACCGGCCCGTGCGTTGGCCGTCCCGTCCACCCGGTCGGCCTCGCGCACCCCCACCGGTCCGAGCGCGTCGGCCAGGTCGGCGGCGGGCACCCCCACCGGCTCGGACATCCGGTCGTCACCGAGCGCGACCACCGACTCCAGCACCTGGAGCGTGAACCGGTCCAGCCGTTCCAGGACCCGCAGAACGGTGTTGCGGGTGGTGGCCCGTGAGGCGAGCGCGCCGATGTCGGCCGGGACGGGCTGGGCCAGGTCCGGGCGGGCCCGCAGCAGGGCGACGAGTGCGTCGTCCGACCTGCCGCGCAGCCAGGAGGTGAACGTGGGGGGACGGCCCGACGCGGGGGCCGTGCGGTCCCCCATGCCCGGTTCGCGCCCGTCGGGTGGTGCGTTGTCGCTCATCGGTTCAACGCTAAGCGATCAGGGCCCCGGTGTTCGCGTCCGTCCCCTGTGGCTTCCGCGACTGCCTCCGGCACACCGCAGCAGACCGTATCCGAAGGAAAATCGGTGACCGAAACTGAGAAGTAGGGCTTAAAAGCCAGGTCATACTGAGCCAATATGGGGGCATGACCCAGCGCTCGGAACAACTGGTACTCGATTATCTGTCCGAGGTCGGCCTGGAGCTGCACGGTCGCATGACCGCGCAGGAACGCACCGCCTACCTCGCCGGAGTGCGCTCGCGCATCAACGCCCGCCGCGCCGCCGCGGGACACGACGTGGACACCGTCCGGGGGATCCTCAGGGGGCTCGGCACGCCCCGGGACCTGGTGGAGCGGGACCTCGACGGCCGCGACCTCGACGTCGAGGACGACGAGCTGATCCCCTCCAGGCCGCGCCACGCCGACCGGCCGCCGCCGCCCTGGCGGGGCGGCCCCAACCGCGGGCTCAGGTCCCTTCTGGAGGGGCCCGGCCAGACGGAGATGCGTATCCGGGGCCGCCGCGCGGACCGCGGCGACGGGTCCGGCCGAAGCGGTGGGACCGGACGTGCGGACCAGCCCGGCCAGGGGGCTCGGACCGGCCGCGGCGGCCCGGTGGCGGTGGCGCGCCGCCACCCGCCCGAGGCCGCGGCCCTGCTCCTGCTGCTGCTGGCCGTGCCCTGGTGGTGGGACCTGGCCTTCCTGTGGGTCCTGGGAGCGGCCCTGATCCTGCTCAGCCAGGTGTGGCCCGCCCGGGACAAGTGGATCGGCGTGGGCCTGCCCCTGCTCTCCTGCGCGCTCGGCATGGCCCTGTGGAGCGGCGAGGCCGAGTTCGTCGACGAGTACGTCCAGGAGTCCCTGACCGCCACCGGGGTCATCGGCCTCGGCGTGGCCTCCCTGGTGTGCGTGGTCTACCTCTACTCCCGGTTGTCGCGATCGGCGCCGCCCGCGCCGGACGCCGCGGCGCGCTGAGGCCGTGCGCGCGAAGCGCTGTGCCGCGTCGAGGCGTGCGCGGTGTCGTCCCAGTTCACCGGCCTGGTCCCGCTGGTCATTGCTTGGCAAACGCTGGGGAATAACCTTTTCCGGTCGGCCCGTTACCGCGAGTCCGAACACACGGATTCGGGTAGTCATGTCGGTACACCGCCTCTTTCGCTGGGCGGTCGCGTCAGTACCGGTGACCGGGCCTCCAGTCCGGTCGCCACAGCAGCCGAGGCGGCCCGTGTCTCCGCCGAGTCCCGTCCCACACTCCGCACCCAGCGGTGAGGGGCCGCCGTCGGTGTCGCGAGGCCCGGATGATCCGCATCCGGGCCTCCTCGCCGTGTCCCCAGGGCCCGCGCCGTGCCCCGGCAAGCCCCGCCCCGCCGGGCGTGGGCGGGGATCGACGGCTGTTTATACCCTCGCGCCGGTGAGCCCGCGGGCACTACTTTGGAGACACCCGTGGAAAAACCAGGGGCGTCCCGGCGACGTGCGGACGGCGCGGATCCCACCGCACCCGCCCGCGCCCCGTCTCCGGCGCGCCCGCCAGTGAAAGCATGAGGTCCCCAGGTGCCCACCGGCAAGGTCAAGTGGTACGACGGCGACAAGGGTTTCGGTTTCCTCACCCGCGACGACGGCGGTGAGGTCTTCGTGCACTCCTCCTCGCTCCCTCCGGGCACCGCGTCGCTGCGCCCTGGCCAGAAGGTCGAGTTCGGCGTGGCCGAGGGCCGCAAGGGCGCCCAGGCGCTCCAGGTCAAGCTCCTGGAGGACCAGCACTCGGTCGTCAGGGCGCGGCGCAAGAAGCCGGACGAGATGGTGGTGATCACCGAGGACCTCATCAAGCTGCTGGAGGGCCTGTCCAACGGCTACCGCCGGGGACGCCACCCCGAGCGCCGTGATGCGGCCAGGGTCGCCTCCGTGCTGCGCGTGGTCGCCGACGACCTGGAGGCCTGAGCGGCTGCCGTGTCCCCGGGGACGGTGGGAAACGACGCACCCGGGTGACGGGGCCGGTGGGATTCGGTCCGGTCCGGCGGGTTCGGTCTGCTTTGGTTTGCCTCGGTCCGGTTCGGTGTCTCCGGTTCCCGGGTGGTCAGAGGTCCGAGACCGGTTCCGGAGGATGTATCGGGCGAACCTTGACCCTCGTTATGGTCAAATCGGTGCTCGCGATCAGTGAGAATGGGGGCGTGAGCCCTACTCGACGTTCTCCTGTACCGGACAAGGCATGTATCGAGGCGGTGGAGCTGGCTCGCTCGGTGGCCGCCGAGGTCGGGCGACCCGAGTGGGTGGGTGAGCACCTCGCCCCCCAAGTCGAGGACACCCGCCTGGTCACTCACCTCTTCACCTGCCTGGACCCCGCCTACCCGGGGTGGAACTACGCCGTCACCGTGGTCCGCGCCTCGCGCGCCAGACAGGTCACGGTGAACGAGGTCGTTCTGCTGCCCGGCGAAGGCGCCCTCGCCCCGCCCGAGTGGGTGCCCTGGAAGGAGCGGCTGCGCCCCGGCGATCTCGGCGTGGGCGACCTGCTGCCCGCCGAGGAGGACGACGAGCGGCTCGTCCCCGGCTACGCCCAAGTGCCCGACAGCGAGCTGGACGCCGAGGGCGAGGACCGGCAGGTGATGTGGGAGCTGGGCCTGGGACGCCGCCAGGTGCTCTCGGAGGTCGGACGCGAACAGGCCGCGGAGCGCTGGTACAACGGCGAGGGCGGCCCGCGCAGCCCGATCGCGACGGCCGCGCCCGCCCGCTGCCTCACCTGCGGTTTCATGACACCGCTCGCCGGTGAGCTGCGCCAGATGTTCGGTGTGTGCACCAACGAGTACGCCCCCGACGACGGCCGCGTGGTCTCGATGGACCACGGCTGCGGCGCCCACTCCGAGGTGCGCCGCCCCGAGTCGCGCAACGATCCGGTCAAGCCGGTCGTCGACGAGATGGGCTACGACCACATCGTCTTCGACGACACCGCCGAGCTGGAACTGGTCTCCTCCGATTCTTGAAGTCGGCGTACGCCAGCGCTGTTTGAGGACCGACGTCCCCGAAGCTGTTTGACGCCGACGTGGGCCAGCGCTGTCTGACGCCGGTGTACCCGGCGCTGTCCGGGTGCGTGCCGCGTTCCTGTGCTGTCCGAACGCGCCGCCTCCTCCCGCCGCTGTGCCGCCGCGCCGCACGATCCGACCCCAGCCCTCCGCTCCGGTGGGCTAGGGTCGGTTTACCGCATCCGCTCCCGCCCCGGGTGCACCGTGCCGGGCCGTGCCCGCAGCGCAGGAGGAAACCACCATGGCCGAGCCGCTGACCGCTTCGGTGGCCGATCCCTACAACACCGCCGAACTGCGCCGACGCGTCCTCGCGGCGTGGGCCGACGCCCCCGCGCGCTTCCGTGAGGACGCCAACGCGGAGGAGGACTTCGCGCTCGGCGGCTACCGCGACCGGGTCGTGGTCGAGTTGGCCCAGAACGCCGCCGACGCCGCCCGCCGCGCGGGCGTCCCGGGACGGCTGCGCCTGGCGCTGACCGGCCATCGGCTGACCGCCGCCAACACCGGCGCCCCCCTGACCGCCGAGGGGGTGGAGTCGCTGGCCACGCTGCGGGCCTCCACCAAGCGCGGTGAACAGGGCTCCGCCGGACGCTTCGGCGTGGGCTTCTCCGCGGTGGCGGCGCTCAGCGACGACGTCACCGTCGACTCCGGCGGCTCGGCCGTCCGCTTCAGCGCCGAGGCCGCCCGCGCCGCGGTCACGGCCCTGCTGGGCGACGACGGCGTCCACGGCGGGCTCGCGGAGGAGGTGGAGCACCGTTCCGGGCACGTGCCCATGCTGCGCCTGCCCTTCCCCGCCGAAACCGTTGGCCGGGGGGCCTCCGGGGCCCCTGGTGGAGGAGGGGCAGTCGGGCTCTCCGCCCCGGGTGAGGGCGCCGAGGGCTACGACACCGTCGTCACCCTCCTGCTCCGCGACGACCACGCGCGCGACCGGGTGCGCGAACTCCTGGACCGGACCGGCGAGGCGCTCCTGCTCGCCCTGCCCGGCCTGGTCGAGGTACGCGTGGACGTCGAGGGCGCCGAGCGCGTCCTCACCCGTGAGGAGGCCACCGGAACGGCCGACCTGGTCACCGCGCACCTGGACGGCGACGGCACCCGGGCCACCCTCTGGCGGACCGTCGAGCGCTCGGGCGCCTTCGATCCCGCCCTGCTCGCCGACCGCCCCACCGAGGAACGGGGCCGCACGTCGTGGTCGCTGATGTGGGCGGTCCCCGTGGACGAGGACGGCGCGGTCGCCGCCCTGCCCGCCGACGTCGAGCCCGTGGTCCACGCGCCCACGCCCACCGACACCGAACTCGACCTGCCCGCCGTCCTCATCGGCACCTTCCCGCTGGGCAGCGACCGGCGCGCGGTCCAGCCCGGGGCCGCCACCGACCTGCTGCTCATGGAGGCCGCCGAGGCCTACTGCGCCCTGTTGCGGCGCTTCGACCCCCGGGCGGCGCTCGACCTGGTGCCCGGAACCCGTGTCGGCGGCGGCGCCGTCGACGCCGTCTTCCGCGCCCGCGTGGCCGAGCCCCTCCAGGACGCCCCGTTCCTGGTGACGGCGGCCGGTGCGCCCGTCGCCCCGCGCGACGCCGTACTCCTCGACACCGGGGGGCCGGGCGGGACCGACGGCCTCTCCGCCGACCTCGTCTCCGTCCTGTCCGAACTCGTTCCCCGGCTGCTGCCCGGAAGCTGGAGTTCGCGCCACCCCGCGCTGGCCGCCCTGCGCGTCCACCGCCTCGGGCTGGCCGACGTCGCCGACCTGCTCGCCGACACCGACCGGCCCCCGCGCTGGTGGGCCTCGCTCTACGCCGCCCTGGACCGGGCGGGCAGGGGCGGCGCCGACCTGGACGAGCTCGGCGCCCTGCCCGTCCCGCTGGCCGACGGAAGGCTCGTGCGCGGACCCCGTTCGCTGCTGGTGCCCTCGGAGGACTGGTCGGCGACGGCGGGCGGCGCGCGGGACGACGAGCGGGACGACTGGGACGGCCGGGACGAGCAGGACGGCTGGGACAGCCGGGACGATCGGAGTGCCCGGGACGGTCGGGACAGCCGAGGAGTCAGGGACGGCTGGGACGCACGGGACGACTGGGGCGAACGCGGGCCCCTGGACGCCCTGGCGGCCCTGGGCGTGCGCGTCGTGCACCCCCAGGCCGTCCACCCCCTCCTCAATCGCCTGGGCGCGGTGGAGGCCAGCGCCGCGACCGTCCTGCGCGACGGGCGCACCGAGGCCGCCGTCCGCGCCTCCCTGGACGCCGACGACCCCGACCCCGTGGCCGAAGCCGTGCTGGACCTGGTCTCGGCCTCGGGGATCGGCGTCGCCGACGTGCCCTGGCTCTCCGAGCTGGCCCTGCGCGACGACGAGGACGGCTACTCGGTCGCCGCGGAGCTCCTCGTGCCCGGCGCGCCCCTGGCCGACCTCCTCGTGGACGACGCCCCCTTCGGCACCGTGCACCCGGACCTGGTCGAACGGCACGGGACCGAGGTCCTGCGCGCGGTCGGCGCGCTGTGGGAGCTGACCGCGGTCCGCGCCGAGGAGGTCGCGCTGGGCGAGGACCTGGCCTCCGCCTTCGACGGCGCGGCGGGGGAGGAGGGCCCGGACGGCCTGGAGGACTGGGCCGACGAGGTCCTCGAACGCGTGGGCGACCCGGAACTGCCGCCGGTCGTCCCCGAGCTGGTGTGCGTCGTCGACCTCGACTACGTGGCCGACGAGCAGTGGCCCCGCGCCCTGGCCATGCTCGCCGAGGGGCCGCTGCGCGAGGCGGTGACCGCCCCCGCCCGCGTGCTGCTGCCCGACGGCCGCGTGACGGACGTGCCCTCCTACACCGCCTGGTGGCTGCGCACGCGGGCACTGCTGGGCGGGAGCGCGCCGGCGGGGCTGCGGATCGGGGACGCCGACCCCGCCCTGGTGGGCCTGTACGACGAGGTGAGCGCCGACGTCGACCCGGAGTTCGCCCGCGCGCTGGGCGTGCGCACCACCCTGGACGACGTTCTGGCGGATCCGGACGGCGCGGACGACCTGCTCACCCGGCTGGCCGACCCCCAGCGGCACGTGGACCGCGCGTCGCTGCGCAGGGTGTGGGCCGCCCTGGCCGGGGTGGACACCGACCTGGTCACCCCGCCGTCCCGCGTGCGTGCGGTGCGGGGCGGGTCGATCGTGGTGGCCGACGCCGAGGACGCGGTCGTGGTGGACTCCCCGGACCTGCTGCCGCTGCTGGAGGAGCAGGAGCGGGCCCTGGTGCTCGCCCCGGCCGAGACGGCCGAGGCCGTGGCGGACGTGCTGGACCTGGACCTGGCCAGCGAGGTCGTGACCGGAAGGGTCGGCTCGGCGGGGCAGATGCGCCAGGTCCCGGACGAGGCGGACCTCTTCCTCGACCCGGCGGGGGAGCCCGACCGCACCTACCTGCACCACCAGACGCTCACGGTGGACGGGGTGGAGGTGGAGTGGTACGTCGCGGACGGTTCGGCGCACGCCTCGACCAGTGACGGGCTGGCCCGGGCGCTGTGCTGGCGCGCGGGGCAGTGGTCGAGGAGGCACGTGCTGGCCGACGCGCTGCGGGAGCCGGGGGCGGCGGCGAGGCTGCTGGCCGAGGCCGACCTGGACGACTGAGGCCGTCGCCGACGCTCACAGGAGCGTCCGGAGGCCGGTCGGCCCCGGTTCGCAGGCCCGGTCGGCCTCCGGGCCGGGGCCGACGACGAAGGACGCGGTTCCGGCCCCAGGGGTGAGGAGCGCAACTCCTCGGCCGCACCCGGCCGGGTGCGGCGGCCAGCGGTCAGGCCGGAACGCTCGTCAGGTCCGCGTCCTCGTCCCGGGCCTCGTCCCAGGCGAGCACCTCCACCTCGTCGCCCACGGCCAGCGATCCCGGTCGGGTGACGGCGAACTTGGCGCCGAAGGCCACCCCGCCCTGGGCCCTGCGGTAGTCCGCCAGGGTGCGCAGCGGTTCGGGTCCCGCCTTGGCGCCCCGGGACTGGTCGACCGTCGTGGCCACGCAGCGGACGCACACCTTGGCGTAGCCCAGCTCCGCGGTGCCCAGGCGCAGGGCGCGGACGCGGTCCTCGGTGTGCGGCTCGGCCCAACCCGACACCACGATGTTGGGCCGGAAGCGGTTCATCGGCACGGGTTCGGCGCCCCGGGCGAGGATGCGCTCGCTGAGCAGGTCGAGGGAGGCCCGCGACACCATCAGCACCGCGGTGCTGTCGGCGAACGCGCTGGTGCCCGGGGTCATCCCGTCCACACGGCGGTCGTGGTCGTCGGGCACCCGCACCAGGCGGCTGGGCGCGCCGAGCACCTCCGACAGCCAGTCCGCGGCCTCGCGGCCCTGGTCCACGCCGACGAACGGCTGCCGGTGCATGGTCACGTCCAGGCGCGGGCCCCCGGGGTCGACCTCGACCTCCAGGGGCGCGAACCCGTCCGCGCCTGAGTTCGTGCCCGGCTCCGGGCCCCACCCCAGGCTCAGGCGCGTGCCGTCCGCGGTGACCCCCGCGCGGATGAGCGCCATGCGGGGGTCGTTGCGCTGGCTGCGGAAACCCCCGGCGTCGTCGACCACCATGAACGCGCGGTCGTGCGGGAGGCCGGTCGGCGCCATCTCGGCGGAGGGCACGGACGTGCCCGCGCATCCCTTGACCGGATAGTGGACGAGTTCCTCGATTCGGGCCATGGGCAGACGCTATCGCATCAAGGCTGGCTTATATAGGTGTTTGCTTATACAGTGAGGTCATGCACGCCTTCGATGTCCTCGGGGACCCCGTTCGGCGCCGCCTGCTGGAGCTGCTCAACGAGGGCGAGCACTCCTCCGGCGAGCTGACCGAGGTCGTACGAGCCGAGTTCGGCATCTCCCAGCCCGCCGTCTCCCAGCACCTGCGCGTGCTCCGGGAGAACGGCTTCGCCACCGTGCGCAGGGAGGGCACCCGCAGGCTCTACGCCGTCGACCCCTCGCCGCTGCGCGACGTCGACGCCTGGCTGCGGCGCTTCGCCGCCCGCTGGGAGCCCCAGCTGATGGCGCTGGAGACCGAACTGGCCCGGGGAAGGCGCGAACGCCGGGAGTCCGCCGACGAGGGGCGGGACCGATGAGCAGGGGGAGTACACCATGGACGTCCGGAAGCAGATCGACGCGGTCGGCCGCACGGTCGAACTCAACGGCGCCGGAGCCGACGCCGCCGTCACGCTGACCCAGGACTACGACGCGCCGATCGGGGACCTGTGGGACGCCTGCACCAGCGCCGAACGCCTTCCCCGGTGGTTCCTGCCGGTCACGGGCGACCTGCGCGAGGGCGGCACCTACCAGCTGGAGGGCAACGCCGGGGGTCGGGTGCTCTCGTGCGACCCGCCGAACTCCTTCCGCGTGACGTGGGAGTACGGCGGGGAGAGCAGCGAGGTGGAGGTCAGGCTGACCGCGCTGTCGGACGAGCGGACCCGCTTCGCGCTGACCCACTTCGCGCCGCTCAACGACTTCTGGGCCCAGTACGGCCCCGGCGCCACCGGTATCGGCTGGGAGCTGGGGCTCCTCGGCCTGGGCCTGCACCTGGCCTCGGGGACCGACATGCCGTCGGAGACGGCGGGCTGGGACAGGACGGAGGAGGCCCGCTGGTTCATGGAGCTGAGCGGACGCCTGTGGGGTGAGGCGCACGCCGCCGCGGGCGCCGACCCGGAGGAGGCCCGGGCCTCGGCGGAGCGGACCGTGGCCTTCTTCACCGCCGAGCCCGAGGCCTGAGCCCGCCGGGGCCGTCCGTCCGGGCGGCCCCGGTCAGCGGGCCACCCGGAAGAACCCCTCCGAGATGAGGGTGCGCAGCGCGTCGGGCGTGCGCTCGCGCACCAGCGCGGGGTCCTCGCCGATGAGCTCGGCGATCACGTTCAGCAGCGGGCCCACCGGCATGGTGCCGTCGCACACCCCGGCGAGGGCGGCCTCCACCGTCCCCACGCGGGCCACGCGCCGCAGGCCGTCGCGCTGGCGCAGCAGGATCTTCTCCGGGTCCGGCGCGCCGGGGCGCCCCACCCTCTCCTCCACCACGCCCGGCGCGAGCGCCACGTGCGCGGACAGCAGCGCGGCGTCGGTCAGGCGCAGCGCGGTCATCGCCCCGTCCACCACGTCGGGCAGGTAGGGGCCCACGGGCCGCTCGATCTCGTGCCGCAGCTCCTCCACGCGCACGGTCGCGTCCTGGGCGACGTCGTTGCGCAGGCAGATCCACCCGAACCCGATGCCCTTGATGCCCTCGCGCTCGAAGTAGTCGAGCCAGGCGTCGTAGCGGCGGGTGTACTCGGGGGTGCCGTGCTCGCAGGAGTCGCGCAGCCACAGCTCCACGTACTCGGCGGGGTCCTGCACGTCGCGTTGGACCACCCAGCCCGAGCACCCGGTCCCGGTCACCCAGCCGCCGACCCGGTCCTCCCAGTCGTCGCCGTCGCGGTGCACCCAGTTCGCCAGGATCTGGCACCAGCCGCCCTCGGTCAGGTGCGCCGGGGCCTGCCGCACCAGCTCGGCGCACACGGTGTCGCCGGGCAGGTCCGACTCCCGGTAGGTGTACCGGGAGGAGTCGGGGGTGATCACGAACGGCGGGTTGGACACGATCAGGTCGAAGCGCTCGCCCTTGACCGGCTCGTACAGCGACCCCTGTTCCAGACGGGCGTCGGTGACCCCGGACAGGGCCAGGCTGATTCCGGCCAGGCGCACGGCGCGCGGGTTGAGGTCGGTGGCCACCACCTCGCGCGCCCGCGAGGCCAGGTGCAGGGCCTGCACCCCGCAGCCGGTGCCCACGTCCAGGGCGCGCTCGACCGGCCCGCCCACGATCAGCTGGGACAGGGTGGAGGAGGCGCCGCCCGCGCCCACCACGTGGTCGGGGGCGGGAACGGCACCGCTGCCGGGGCGCACCTTGGGATCGGAGACCACGAAGCCGGGTCTGCCGTCCTCCAGCTCCCAGGGGCCCAGGTGCACCAGGGCGCGCACGACGGGCCCGCTTCCGCCCTCCTCCACGGTGACCAGGCCAGCCTCGGCCAGTTCGTCCACGGGCAGGATCGAACGCGCGGCGCGCGCGGGGATGGGCGACCGGAGCCACCACAGGCGCAGCAGCAGTCCGAGCCGTTCGTCGCCGCCGGTGGCGCGCAGGGCGGGCACCAGCTCCTCACGGGCCAGTGCGCGCGCGGCGGCGTCGCCGAGGCGGTCACGGACGCCGGACACCGTGTAGTCGGCGTCGATGAGGATGCCGCGGAGTCGCTCGGCCAGACCGCGCGGAAATCTCGTCTCAGACACCCGCCCATTATCGGGCAGAACCGCGGTGCCCCGCCGGGGGGTGCCCGGCGCTGGTCAGGAGTGGTCGGCCCGGCGCTCGGCCGCGTCGGAGCGCCTGCGCAGCAGGCGCGGTATGTACAGGAACCCGAACACGCCCAACGCGATCCCGGTCACGCAGACGCCGATCCACCAGCGCTCGGTCGCGGGCAGCCCGTCGCCCAGGGCGATGAGGACCACGAGCGCCACCGTCCACGCCAGGGTGCCGATCGCGGCGGGCACGCGGTAGTCGCTCTCGTGGACGTCCGGGTCGGGCTGGCGAGGTTTGCGCACGGTCCCAGGCTATCCGCTCACCGCGGGGGAAGGGGGTGTGCGCGACGGGGGCCGCCCCGCCGCGCGGGGACGGAGCGGGGAGGGAACGGGGACGGATTCGTCACATCCGGGAAGCCGATCATCCGGCCATATGGTCTTTCCTCCGAAAAACCGGGGAAAGGTGTGGCCGGGGTTGTGTGAACATGCAACTAACCTGACGCAGAATCCTTCTTGTCCCGTAAGTACGACCAGGTCAGGCTGACGACGTGAAAACTCCAAGTCCATCCCCCAGCGGCACCGGCAAGAGGCCGTCGGGCCCCCTCGACCGCTACTTCCGCGTCTCCGAGCGCGGGTCCACCGTCGGCACCGAGGTGCGCGGAGGCCTGGCGACCTTCTTCGCCATGGCCTACATCGTCGTCCTCAACCCGCTGATCATCGGTACGGCAGAGGACGTCAACGGAGAGACCCTGGGCATCCCCCAGGTGGCCGCGGTCACCGCCCTGGTCGCCGCGATCTCCTGCGTGCTCATGGGCGTCGTCAGCCGCTACCCCTTCGCCATCGCGGCGGGCATGGGACTCAACGCCGTCGTCGCCTACGGCATCGCGCCGGTCATGCCCTGGTCCGACGTCTTCCTGCTGATCGTCATCGAGGGCGTGCTGCTGCTGATCCTGGTGCTCACCGGGTTCCGCACCGCGGTCTTCGCCGCCATCCCGCCCGGCCTCAAGGTCGCCATCGCCGTCGGCGTGGGCCTCTTCCTGGCCCTGGTCGGCCTGGTCAACGCCGGTTTCGTGCAGGCCGGTGAGGGCACCCCCGTCCAACTCGGCAACGGCGGCCTCCATGGCTGGCCGATCCTGATCTTCGTCGTCGGTCTGCTGATCACCGTCGCCCTGTACGTGCGCAAGGTGCCGGGCGCGATGCTGATCGGCATCATCGTCTCCACGCTCGTCGCCCTCCTCGTGGAGTCGCTGTTCGGCGGCGGCGACAACCGCCTCGGCTGGAGCCTGACGGTCCCGACCCTGCCCACCGGCGGAGGACTGGTCGCGCTCCCCGACTTCTCGCTCATCGGCATGTTCGCCGACGGCGGTCTCAACGTGTTCTCCCGCTGGGCCGACATCGGCATCGCCACCGTGGTCATGCTGATCTTCACGCTGCTGCTCGCCGACTTCTTCGACACCATGGGCACCATGGTCGGTGTCGCCCACCAGGGTGACCTGGCCGACGAGGACGGCAACATCGAAGGCTCCCGCGAGGTGCTGGCCGCCGACTCCATCGGCACGGTCCTGGGCGGTCTGGGCTCGGCCTCGGTGGCCACCATCTACGCCGAGTCCGCCGCGGGCGTCGGCGAGGGCGCCCGCACCGGTATCGCGCCGATCGTCACCGGCGCCCTGATGATGCTGGCCACCCTGTTCACCCCGCTGGTGAACCTGGTGCCCTTCGAGGCAGCCACGCCGGTGCTGGTGATCGTGGGATTCATGATGATGGTCCAGGTCGTCAACATCGACTTCACGGACCCGGCGCTGGGCCTGGGCTCCTTCATGGCGATCATCATGATGCCCTTCACCTACTCGATCGCCAACGGCATCGGGTTCGGCCTGCTGACCTACGCCTTCGTCAGCCTGGTCACGGGGAAGGGACGCCAGGTCCACCCGCTGCTGTGGCTGATCTCGCTGGTCTTCCTGATCCACTTCGCCGAGGCGCCGATCAACGCCCTGATCAGCTGAGGCACGGCCTTCGCGCCGTACGGGAATTCCGGCGGCGGTGGACGGCGTTGACTCCGGTGATGAGTCAACGCCGTTTACTTATTTGTCCGCCTTGTCCACCCGGTCGAGATCGAAGCCGACCGCCGGTGGCCGCACCAGTCCCTCCCCACGCGCTCGCGGGGAGGGACTGATGCGGCGTATCGCCATGTTCCGGTCCCTGGCCAACCGCAACTACCGGCTGTACGCCCTGGGCCAGCTGCTGTCCAACCCCGGCACGTGGATGCAGCGCATCGCGCAGGACTGGCTGGTCCTCCAGCTCAGCGGGGGCAGCGGCATCGCGCTCGGCATGACCACCGCCCTCCAGTTCCTGCCCATGCTCTTCTTGGGGTTGTGGGGCGGGGCACTGGTCGACCGGATGGACAAGCGCAGGCTGCTGGTCTGCACCCAGGCCGCCATGGGCGTGCTCGCGATCGGCCTCGGAATCCTGGCCACCGCGGGCGCCGCGCAGGTCTGGCACGTGTACCTGTTCGCCTTCGGCCTCGGCATGATCACCGTGCTCGACAATCCCGGGCGGCAGGCCTTCGTCCCCGAGATGGTCGACCGCGAGCACCTGTCCAACGCCATCGCGCTCAACAGCGCCAGCTTCCAGCTCGGCCGGGTGACCGGTCCGGCCGTCGCCGGTCTGCTCATCGCGGTCATCGGCAGCGGACCGGTCTTCCTCATCAACGGCGCGTCGTTCGGGTTCACCATCCTCGCCCTGACGATGATCCGCGCCTCCGAGCTCAACCCCACCGAGCGGGTGGCCCGGGGCAAGGGGCAGATCCGGGAGGGGCTGCGCTACGTCGGCGGCAGACGCGACCTGGTCCTGCTGCTGGTGCTGGCCGCCGCCACGCAGTTCTTCGGGGCCAACAGCCAGAACCAGATCGCGTTGATGGTCAACAACGTGTTCGAGGCCGGGGCCGACGCGTTCGGCGTGGCCGCCGCCTTCCTGGCCGTCGGCGCCCTCGTCGGCGCCCTGCTGGCCGCCCGCCGCGACCGGCCCCGGCTGCGGCTGGTGCTGATCGGGTCGCTGGCCTTCGGCGCGCTCCAGGTGGTGGCGGGGCTCATGCCCGGCTACGTGTCGTTCATCCTGGTGCTGGTGCCCATGGGCATGGCCTTCATGACGTACGTGACCACGCTCAACGCCACCTTCCAGCTCAGCGTGGACCCGCGGATGCGCGGGCGCGTCATGAGCATGTTCCTGCTGGTGTTCATGGGTGTGGCGCCCATCGGCGCGCCCGTGGTGGGACTGCTCGCCGACACCTTCGGCCCGGAGACGAGCCTGGTCATCGGCGGCGCGGTGACCCTCGTGGTCGTCACGGTCATCTCCGCCCTGCTCTTTCGGACCAAGAACGTGCGCCTGCGCGACGTGCTCCCGGGGCGGCGCCCCTCCACGGACGCGGAGGCCGCGGGACCGGAGGCCGCGGGACCGGAGGCCGCGGGACCGGAGGCCGCGGAGACCGGCGACGAGCGCGAGGAGACCCCGGAGGCGGAGCACGAGCGGGTGAGCGTCGAGCGCCGCCCGGACGGCTCCACCGGAATCCGCATCGTCCCGGACGAGAACGGGACCCGACCGGACACGGTCACCCGCGCCTGAGACTCCCGGTCGTGCCCCGCCGTCCTCGGGGCACGACCGGGGCAGCCGCCCCACCCGCCGACGGCCGCTCACCAGACCACCGGGCCGACCGCCAGCGGACCCGGCACCGCCCGGCGGGACTCCGGTGTGCTCCGGGGGCGGACCCGAAGGCCCCGCCCGGGGCAGAATGAGGGCATGAGACTGTTCGCGGCACTGGACCCGCCCCCCGACACGGCGGACGCGCTGCGCCGAGCCGTCGACCGGGGCCGCGACCACACCCCCGACCTCCGCTGGGCCAGCCCCCGCGAGTGGCACCTCACCCTGGTCTTCCTCGGCGAGGTCGACGAGGCCCTCCTGCCCGCGCTCGGCGACGCCCTCGGCCGTGAGGTCCGCCAGCACGAGCCCTTCCACCTCGCCGCCGACGGCTGGGGCGCCTTCCCGGGCGACCTCCGCCGCGCCTCCGTGCTCTGGGCCGGGCTCGGCGGCGACACCGCGTCCCTCGGCGCCCTCGCCGACGGACTGCGCGCCGCCGCGGCCGGGATCGGCGTGCCCGTCGAGCGCCGCGCCTACGTGCCGCACATCACGGTCGCCCGCAGCCGTCCCGCGCGCGACCTCACCGGCACCGCGGACGCCCTTGGAACACTGCGCGGCCGCAGGTGGCGGGTCCGCGAGGCGCACCTGGTGGAGAGCAGGCCGGGGCGGGAGGACCGCTACCGAACCGTCCGGACCTGGGGGTTACGCTGGGAAGCGGATCCCACCCGACCTCCTGAGCGGAGCGCGTCATGAGCATGCTCACCAACAACCGCAAGCAGCGCTGGCTGCTGCCCGTGGTTCTGGGGGGCATCATGCTCATCGTGCTCCTGGGCGCCCTCGTCGGCTGAGCCGCCGCGCGTCTGCTCCCCGCCGGCTCCGGGGCCGCTCCGGCTGGCTTCCCCGGGGGTCACGCGGACGCGGCGGCCAGACTCACCGCGCGCGTGATCAGATCCGCGTTGTCGTGCGCCTCCTCGCCGTCGGGCAGCCGCATGGTGTCCTCCAGCCCCATCCGGATGTCGTAGCCCGAGACCACCGCCGACTCCAGGATCGGCCAGGCCGTCGCGTCGGCCCCGTGCAGCATCCGCGGCTGGTTCGTCCCCGCCCGGTCCAGCAGGGAGCAGATCGCCTCGGCGTTGCGCCGGGCGTCCTCCACCGCGACCTGCGTGGGCTCCACCAGGACCGCCGCCACCCTGAGCTTCGTGGCGACGAGGATGCGCGCGGCCTCCACCGTCCACACCCCGGCCTCCACCCCGATCCGGCGGTCATCCAGCAGGTGCGCCAGATCCACCGAGCCCGCCTCGTGCAGGTTCACGGTGACCGAGTCCGGCAGCGCCGACGACGCCCAGCGCTGCACCAGGTCGTAGCGCCGCCAGGGATCCGACTCCGCCGACAGCGACGTGGTCAGCGACACCGGCACCCGCGGCCCGTCGGCGCGCAGCCGCTCCATGAGCGGACCCACCACCTGGGGCGCCAGCGACTCGGCGCCGGTGGGGTCGCGCGGATGCAGGTGCAGCTCGGTCGCGCCCGCCGCCACCACCGCGTGCGCGTCCGTCACCAACTGGTCCACGGACACGGGCAGGGCGGGGTGCGCTCCGGGGCGGCGGTCCCCGTTCAGACAGGCGACGATCCTCATGAGTGCCCTCCTAACGGCGCTCCGTAAGCCCAATGTGCCCGTTACCACCCGGGTACAAGCCATCCGTGGCGTTCCCTGGCAGGATGTCGGTCATGAGAACTCCGCTCGTTCTTGCCGCCGCCGCCCTCTTCGCGACCCTTCCGGCCGCCCCGGCCCTGGCCTTCCCCGAGGACCCGAGCGGCTCCGACACCGGTGGTGTCGACTACCCCCGCGGAGGTGAGGGGCCCGAGGGCTCCGAGATCGCCTTCGAGTTCCAGGACCCGAGGATCTCCGAGTCCAGCGGAATCGCCCCCTCCCTGCTGCACGAAGGCGTGTGGTGGACCCACAACGACAGCGGTGAGCACCTCAGCGAGGTGTACGCGGTCGACGAGGAGGGGCACACGGTCGCCACGGTCACGCTCGACCTGGACCGGCGCGACTGGGAGGCGGTCCAGGTCACCGAGGCCCCCGACGGGACGCCGTCGGTCCTGGTGGCCGACATCGGCGACAACTTCAACGGCGGCTGGCCCGACGTCAGCGTCTACCGCTTCCCCGAACCCGAGGCGCTCGCCGACACGGTGGTGGACCCGCAGGTGTTCACCTTCACCTACGAGGACGGGGGGCGCGACGCGGAGTCGCTGATGGTCGACCCCCGCGACGGCCGGATGTACGTGGTGTCCAAGGAGTTCTCCGGCGGCCTGTACGCGGCGCCCGAGGACCTCGAACCCGGGGCCGAGCACGTCCTGGAGCGGATCGACTCGGCGCCGCTGTTCGCCACCGACGCCGCCTTCAGCCCGGACGGCAGCCGCTACGTCATCCGCACCTACTGGGGCGCCACGGTCTACGACGCCACCGAGGGCGTGCCCGGCTCCTCGCTGGGCGCGTTCGACCTGCCCGAGTCCGACCAGGGCGAGGCCATCGCCTTCACCCCCGACGGCACCGCCCTCATGGCCGGGACCGAGGGGCCCGGCGCGCCGGTCTGGCGGATCCCGCTGGAGGAGCGCTACCTCGCCGAGGAACCGCCGGTGCGGGAGGTCGCCGCGCAGGAGTCACCCGCCGGGGAGGGCGGGACCGTCGAGCCCGAGACCCGGGGCGCGCTGCCCTTCATCGTGGGCGGCGCCGCGGTCGCCGCGCTGGTCATCGTCGCGATCGTCCTGCTGGCCCGACGGGGCTGACCTCCCCCTACTTCTCGGGCTGAGGGTCCAGGAAGTGCTCGCGCACCAGGAAGGCGTGCCGGGAGAAGTCGGTGAACACGCCGTCCACCCCGGCCTCGAAGAAGGCCTCGTACTCGGCGGCGAAGGACCCGTAGTCGCCCGGCTCGCCTTCCGAGCGCAGTTCGGCGGGAAGGAAGTGGTTCTCGCTGCGGAACGTGTACGGGTGCACCAGGAGTCCGGCCGCGTGCGCGTTCTCCACCAGGTCGGTCGGCTCCCCCAGTACCCCGTCCTCGGTGGGGATGACCAGGCTCTTGGCGGGGCCGATCGCGTGCGCGAACGTCGCCACCTCGGCCAGGCCGTCCGGCGTGGTGTGGTGCAGCCAGTGCTCCTCGGCACCCATGAGGTAGACCAGCGGCAGCTCCGTCACGGCCAGCTTGCGCAGGCTCTCGGCCTCGAAGGACTGGAGGAAGACCGGCACCAGCGGCTCCGGGCCCGTCAACCCCGCCTCCCGCAGGGCCTCGATGAGCACCGGCTCCAGCTCCAGGCCCTGCGCCTCGTGGTAGGCGGGGTGCTTGGTCTCGGGGTAGATCCCGATCGGGCGGCCCAGCTCCTTGGTGAGCGCCAGCGCGAGCTCGACGACCTCCTCCAGGGTCGGGATCCCGTAGGTCCCGTCCATCACGGCGTTCATCGCGCGCACGTCCTGGAGGCGCTCCACCGCGCGCAGCGTCCGGATCTCCTCGAGCGTGAAGTCCTGGGCGAAGAACCCGGTCACCTCGCGCCCGTCGACGGTGCGCGTGGTGCGCCGGTCGGCGAACTCGGGGCGCTCGGCCACGTCCGTGGTCCCGCCGATCTCCTGCTCGTGGCGGCAGACCAGCCTCCCGTCCCTGGTCGCGACCAGGTCCATCTCGATGAAGTCGCCGCCGTGCCGGGCCCCCAGCTCGTAGGAGGCCAGCGTGTGCTCGGGACGGTGCCCCGACGCCCCGCGGTGCGAGATGATCTTGATGGGGAGTTCCTTCTTGTTCCTGCGCACAGCCGAACCGTCCTGAGAAGCGAGATGCCGGGAAAAGGGGGAGGCCGACCCGACACGGGTCGGCCTCCATTGTGCAACGCGGGGCGAACGGGTCAGGACAGCTCGGTGAGCACGTGGTCCACGCACTCGGTGAGCGCGCGCACGTCGTCCGGGTCGATCGCGGGGAACATGGCCACGCGCAGCTGGTTGCGGCCCAGCTTGCGGTAGGGCTCGGTGTCGACCACGCCGTTGGCGCGCAGGACCCTGGCCACCGCGGCGGCGTCCACGTCGTCGCTGAAGTCGATGGTGCCGACCACCTGCGAGCGCTTGGCCGGGTCGGTGACGAACGGCGTCGCGACCGGCGACTTCTCCGCCCAGTCGTAGAGGACCGAGGAGGACTCGGCGGTGCGCGCCACGGTCCACTCCAGGCCGCCCTGGCCGTTCATCCACTCCAGCTGCTCGGCGAGCAGCAGCAGCGTGGCCACGGCCGGGGTGTTGTAGGTCTGGTCCTTGCGGGAGTTGTCGATCGCCGTGGGCAGCGAGAAGAACTCCGGCACGTAGCGGCCGCCGGCCGCGATCTCCTCCACGCGGGCCAGTGCCCGGGGCGACATGACGGCCAGCCACAGCCCGCCGTCGGCGGCGAAGCTCTTCTGCGGCGCGAAGTAGTAGACGTCGGTCTGGGCGATGTCGACCGGCAGGCCGCCCGCGCCGCTGGTGGCGTCCACGAGGACGAGCGCGTCCTCGTCGGCGCCCGCCACGCGCCTGATGGGCGCGGCCACACCGGTGGACGTCTCGTTGTGGGTCAGCGCGTACACGTCCACACCGGCCTCGGCCACGGGCTCGCCGTGGCTGCCCGGGTCGGTGCTGATGACCGTGGGCTCCTGGAGCCAGGGCGCGCCCTTGGCGACCTTCGCGAACTTGCTGGAGAACTCGCCGAAGGCCAGGTGCTGGGACTTCTCACGCAGCAGGCCGTGCGCGGCGATGTCCCAGAAGGCGGTGGTGCCGCCGTTGCCGAGGACCACCTCGTAGCCGTCGGGGAGGGAGAACAGCTCGCTCACACCGGTGCGCACCCGGGAGACCAGGGACTTGACCGGCTTCTGCCGGTGGGAGGTGCCCATGTAGCGGGAGCCGGAGGCGGCCAGGGCCTCGACCTGGGCGGGGCGGACTTTGGACGGGCCACTGCCGAAACGGCCGTCGGAGGGCAGCAGGTTCGCGGGGATCTGAATCTCGTCGGTCACGCCCACCAGGGTAGTGGCGGCGACGGCGGCGGGGCCGGTCAGGGCCGCGGTTCGACCGCGTGAAACGACGTGAGGAACCGGGCGCGATGTCACATTCCTCAGGGTTCTGGGCGGTATGGGTGAGCCACATTTCGGTTAATACGGGTGCGTTTTCCGCTCGGAGTGTGTCTTGTGGAATGAGTTTCGGGGGAACGCCACTCGGACGGCGAACGCCGGCACGCGACCACCGCCCGCGGCCAGGTCGGCGCGGGCACGCCCGACCCCGGACCGGCGCGCGCCTGACGCGCGGGTCGCCGGTGGCGCGCTCGGCACACGACGCGAGAGGATGCCCCGTGTGGACCACCAAGACCCTGCCGAACTGCGCAAACCGTACCTGGGCGCACCCCTGAGGCGCTCCGGCCTCGCCGACCATCCCATGACGCAGTTCCACCTGTGGTTCGACGAGGCCTACGACTCCGGGCTGGCCGAGCCCAACGCCATGGTCCTGGCGTCCGTCGAGCCCTCGGGCATGCCCCGCGCCCGCACCGTGCTGATGAAGGGCTACGACAGCACCGGACTGCGCTTCTTCACCAACTACACCTCGCGCAAGGGGCAGGCGCTGGAGGCCGACCCGCGCGTCGGGGTGGTCTTCCCCTGGCACGCCATCCGGCGCCAGGTCCTGCTGGCCGGACGGGTGGAGCGGCTCAGCGACGAGGAGAACGACCGCTACTTCGCCTCGCGCCCGCGCGGCTCCCAACTGGGCGCCTGGGCCAGCGAGCGCCAGTCGCGGCCGGTGGCGGACCGGGCCGAGCTCGACCGGCTCTACCGGGAGTTCGACACGGTCTGGTCCGCGGAGGAGGAGATCCCCCGGCCCGCCTACTGGGGCGGCTTCCGGCTCGTGCCGAGCGAGGTGGAGTTCTGGCAGGGTGGCGCCGACCGCATGCACGACCGGTTCCGCTACCTGTGCGAGCCCGACGGCACCTGGAGCATCGAGCGCCTGGCCCCCTGACCGGGGCCGCCCGGTGACGCGTTCATTTCGCCCCGCTTCCGAGAGTGATCCTGACCGCTTCGTACGGGAGATCGGGGAATCCGTTCCCGCAGGTGGAAACGGTCCCGGGTCCGTCCGGCACACGCCGTGGGCTGGAGGGCCCCTCTCCGATGGGACCAAGTACCCTTGCGGCGCGGGGAGAACGTATCCGCATCGTGAGACCGGGTAGAAATCCGGGTGCCCCGCGCCACGATATGCTTGCGTGTATCGGTGGTCGCTCCCGCGGTCCTGCGGACGCCCCGGTCCCCACCCGGCCCCTGGGAATCACGTCGCCCCGGCCTGTGTTGTGAGAGACCCGCCGTGCCCGTCGTGACCGCGCGCCGGGCACAGAGCCTTGGGAGGGGAGACTTGACCGCACACGGGCTGATCGACACCACGGAGATGTACCTCCGTACGGTCTTCGAGCTCGAAGAGGAGGGCATTGTTCCGCTTCGGGCCCGTATCGCCGAACGCCTGCACCAGAGCGGCCCCACGGTGAGCCAGACCGTGGCCCGCATGGAGCGCGACGGCCTGCTGCGGGTGGAGAACGACAGGCACCTGGTCATGACCGCCGAGGGGCGCCGTCTGGCCACCCACGTCATGCGCAAGCACCGGCTCGCCGAACGCCTGCTCGTCGACGTCATCGGACTCCCCTGGGAGGACGTGCACATCGAGGCCTGCCGCTGGGAGCACGTTATCTCCGAGGCGGTGGAGGAGCGCCTGGTCACGCTGCTCAACGCCCCCTCGGTGTGTCCGCACGGCAACCCGATCCCGGGCTTGGACGAGCTGGGCCTGGAGGACTACTCCCCCGAGCCCTTCACCGACGACTCCATCGTCCCGATGATCGACGTCGCCGGCAACAGCGAGACCACGGTCACCGTGCGGCGTATCAGCGAGCAGATCCAGTCGGACGCCGACATCATGCTCACCTTGCGCCGATCCGGGGTACAACCGGGACAGGAAGTGGTCTTGCGAGCCTCTGACGACGGGGTCCGCGTGATCGACGGTGAGACCGGGGAAACCGAGCTCTCGGCGCTCGTCGCCGGGCACGTCTTCGTCGCCAAGCCGTGAACCGTACGGACGCGTTGATTGGTTGCTCATCAGGATTGTCACATTGCGCTGCGGGAACGTTGACGGTGTTGCTACGCTCGCCCCAAGGTGCGGTCGTTCGGGGTACCCGGAGCGGGCATGTGTGCAGCTCATGACGGCGAGGTGGCGGCTAGATGACACGGTGGGGTGAGCCCCTCCCCAAGGGTGACGCGCTCGCCGCGGCCGCCGTGGCGGATCAGGCGCAGATCGCCATCGTCGTCATCGACCGCGCCAGCCTCCTGCGCTACTGGAACCCCTTCGCGCGCGAGCTGTTCGGGTTCGTGGGCGGTCGCGACTACGTCGGCCTCTCCCTGCTCGACATCGGTATCCACGAGTCCGACCGCGAGCACGCCTCCCAGCTGGCCCGGCGCGTCCTGCGCGGGGAACCGTGGGAGGGCACCTTCGCCGTGCTCCGGGGCGACTCGACCTGGATCCACGTGCGGGCCCAGGCCGTGCCCATGCGCGACGAGTCCGGCGAGGTCGACGGCATCACCCTGATCGCCAGGGAGGCCCTGCGCAGCGGACGGGTGGAGGAGCAGTACGGCCTGCTGGAGCGCATCGGCAGCCGCCTGACCAGCTCGCTGGAGTTCGACTCCACGGTCAGGGGGGTGGCGGGCATCCTCGTCCCGCAGTTCGCCGACCACTGCTTCATCGACCTCTACGACCGCGACCGCCTGGTCAGACAGGTGTCGGTGCACGCCGAGGGGTGGACACCCCCGCCGCACACCTGGTTCGAGGTCGGGGACGAGGTCCGCTACCCCGAACGCCACTTCGTCACCCAGGCCCTGCGCCGCCTGGAGACGGTGGTCAGCAGCGAGTACCTGTTCGAGAACTCGCCCAGCACGCGTTCCGACCAGGTCTCCCGCCAGGTCGGCGTCACCTCCGCCATCGCCGCCCCGCTGCGGGCCCGCGGCGAGGTGCTGGGCGTGCTCACCCTGGCGCTGTCCGGGCTCTCCCCGCGGCAGAAGAGCACCTACGGCGGCTTCGACCGCGACCTCGTCGGCGCCATCGCCTCCCGCGTGGCCCTGGCCATCGACAACGCCCGCCTGTTCGAGCAGGAGCGCAGCACCGCCCTGGCCTTCCAGCGCAGCCTGCTGCCCAGCAGCCTCCCCCGACTGGACGGGCTGACCGCGGCCCACCGCTACCTGCCCGCGGGACCGCTGCGCTCCGACGGGTACGGGGTCCAGACCCAGGTCGGCGGCGACTTCTACGACGCCATCCCGCTCTCCGCCGGACGCGTCGGACTGGTCATCGGCGACGTCGAGGGCCGCGGCCCGCACGCCGCCGCCGTCATGGGCCAGCTGCGCGCCGCGCTGCGCGCCTTCGCCCAGGCCGACCGCGAACCCGCCGACATCCTGCGCGAACTCGACGAGTGGGTCCGCCAGCTGGGCCAGGAGGACGAGGAGGACGGCACCTGGATCCCCAGCGTCAGCTGCCTGTACATGGTCTACGACGCCTGGTCGCGCGAGCTGTCCTACGCCAACGCCGGGCACGCGCCCCCGCTGCTGGTCACCTCCGAGTCGGTGGAGAAGATCGACCTGGAGGTCACCGACCGCATGCTGGGTGTGCGGGCCAAGGGCGGATCGGGCGAGGACGTGGTCTACCACCAGGCCAATCTGCGCCTGCCCATCGGCGCCACCCTGGTCCTGTACACCGACGGGCTCGTGGACCGGCGCCCGGCCGGGGGCAGGGCCGATCCCGAACGCGCCTTCGAGCGGCTGTCCGAGCGGGTGGCCGAGGTCGCCGACAAGGACGTGGAGCAGATCGCCGAGGCTGCCGTGCACAGCGTCCCGGGCGAGCTGGACGACGACACCGCGCTGCTGGTCGTGCGCACCCACTCCGAGGAGCTGGCGCTACGCGAGGGCTGGTTCCCCTCGGAGGCCTCCACCGTGGGCGAGGCCCGCCACATGGCGGCCAACACCTTCGACGAGTGGGGGGTGGACCGCGACCAGGCCGAACTGGCCTGTCTGCTGGTCTCGGAGGTCGTCACCAACGTCGTCATCCACGCCACCCCGCACCCCGTGCACCGCGAGTTCACCGGCGGAGGGGTGCTGGACTCCGAGACCCCGCTCGACGCGGGGGCCGACGAGTTCGACGAGGACTGGACGGACCTGCTGGAGGCGGTGGCCGAGGAGGCCGACGAGCCCGCCGAGGAGGCCGGGGAGAAGGAGTTCCTGCTGCGGCTGCGGCGGGGCGCGAACACGGTGTGGGTGGAGGTCTTCGACAACGACCTGCGCCTGCCCCGCATCCGCAGCGCCGCCGCCGACGACGAGGGCGGCCGTGGCCTGTACCTGGTCGAGCAGCTGGCCAGCCGGTGGGGGGCGCGGCCGACCCCCGACGGCAAGGCGGTCTGGTTCGAGATGCCCATGCGCTCGGAGGAGACCGAGGAGCCGGAGAAGGCCGACGACGGGGAGAAGGCCGGGCAGGACTAGCCTCCCGCTGGGGCCGCCGGGCCAGCTCTGTGCGCCGTCCGGAGTTGAACCACTCCGACCACACCAGAAACGCTTCCGGCCGGTCCACTAACGCCAGGACCAGGCCCACAGCAGCAGGCACAGGAAGACGAAGAAGACCACGATGCCGCCGGTGGTCCACGGGATGTGGACCCGGGGCCGGAGCTTGCGCACTCCGATCACGAGCAGCACGACCAGCAGGCCCATGACGATGAGGCCGTCCCACGCACCGCTCATTCCAGCTCCGACCCTTCTGGGGAGGGGGTTGTGCGGTCACAGTCCCAGGCCGCGTCCCACGATCTCCTTCATGATCTCGGTGGTGCCACCGTAGATCGTCTGGACGCGGGTGTCCTGCCAGGCCCGTGCCACGGGGTATTCCATCATGTATCCGTACCCGCCGTGAAGCTGGAGGCACCGGTCCATGACCTTGTTGCACAGTTCGGTGGTCCACCACTTGGCCATGGCGGCGTCCTCGACGGTGAGCTCACCGCGGTTGAGCAGGCCGATGCCGCGGTCCACGTAGGTACGGGCGATGTCCACCTCGGTGGCCAACTCGGCCAGGACAAAACGGGTGTTCTGGAAGCGCCCAATCGAACGGCCGAAGGCGGTCCGCTCCCGGCAGTAGGCGATGGTGTGCTGGAGCATGGCATCGGCGGAGGCCACCGCGCAGGTGGCGATGGACAGTCGCTCCTGCGGCAGGTTCTCCATCAGGTGGACGAACCCGCCGCCCTCCCGGCCGATGAGGTTGGCCGCGGGGACGCGCACGTCGTCGAAGAACAGCTCGGCGGTGTCCTGCGCCTTCATGCCGATCTTGTCGAGGTTGCGGCCCCGGGCGAACCCGGGGGCGCCGCGCTCCACCGCGATCAGCGAGAAGCCCTGCGCGCCCGCCTCGGGGTCGGTCCGGGCGACCACGATGACCAGGTCGGCGTTGACGCCGTTGGTGATGAAGGTCTTGGAGCCGTTGAGGACGTACTCGTCGCCGTCGCGCACCGCCGAGGTGGTGATGCCCTGGAGGTCGCTGCCCGCCCCGGGTTCGGTCATGGCGATGGCGGTGATCAGCTCGCCGCTGGCGAATCCCGGCAGCCAGCGCCTCTTCTGCTCCTCGTCGGTCAGGTCGACCATGTACGGGGCCATGACGTCGTTCTGGAGCGTGACGCCCAGGCCGCTGGCGTGGGCCCGGCAGATCTCCTCGTTGACGATGGTGTTGTAGCGGAAGTCCCTCAGCCCGGTGCCGCCGTACTCCTCGGGCACGCCGTGGCCGAGCAGGCCGACCTCGCCCGCCCTGGTCCACACCTCGCGGGGCACGATCCCGTCCTTCTCCCACTCTGGATGGTGGGGCGCGACCTCGCGCTTGAGGAACTCGGCCACCGATGCGCGGAAGAGGTCCTGGTCGGCGTCGAAGAGTTCCCGCTTCATGCTCTGCTCCGGGGTGTCGAGGTGCCGGGGTGTCGGGCTTTCCTGCGTGACGCCACAGTAACCGAACAAGATTCTGTTTTGAAGGGGACAGTCCAAGCCCGGGCAAAGTTCCCGTGCCCGTGGTACCCGAGTCGGCGGTTCCCACGGGGCTCGGGTGCGACGGCTTCCTAGGGTGGCGGCAGCGGAGCCGGTAGCCGAGGGGCGGGGCCGCCCGCGGCCCGGCCGGAGGAGGGGATGAGGGCCATGGCCCAGCACGAGGCCGGGCGACGGGAGCGACGGGAGCACCGGGGCGGCAGGATCGCGCTGATCATGAGCGCGCTGATGCTCACCGTGCTGCTGTCGGCCCTGGACCAGACGATCGTGTCCACCGCGCTGCCCACGATCGTGTCCGAACTCGGCGGACTCAACCACCTGTCGTGGGTGATCACCGCCTACCTGCTCGCGGTCACGGCCGTCACCCCGCTGTGGGGCAAACTCGGCGACCAGTTCGGCCGCAAGCAGCTCTTCCTCATCTGCATCACCGTCTTCCTGGTCGGCTCGGCCCTGTGCGGGACCGCCCAGGACATGCTCCAGCTCATCCTCTTCCGCGCGCTCCAGGGCGTCGGCGGCGGAGGGCTCATGGTGCTGGCCTCCGCCATCATCGGTGACGTCGTCTCGCCCCGCGAGCGCGGCAAGTACCAGGGGCTGTTCGGCGCGGTGTTCGGAATCTCCAGCGTGGCGGGTCCGCTGCTCGGCGGACTGTTCGTCGACCACCTGTCCTGGCGGTGGGTGTTCTACGTCAACCTGCCGCTGGGGGTCCTGGCCTTCGCCACGGTGCTCGCGGTGCTGCCTCGCCGCCAGCCGACCGGCCGCCAGAGCATCGACTACTTCGGGATCGTGCTGCTGGCCGCCACCGCGATCTGCCTGACGCTGGTCGCCTCCTGGGGCGGCAGCCTCTACTCGTGGACGTCGCCGCAGGTCCTCGGGCTCGGCTTCGCGGCCGTGGTGCTCGGTGTGGGCTGGTGGCTGTCCGCGCGGCGGGCGCCGGACCCGGTCATGCCGCTCAGCCTGTTCCGCGACCCGACCATCGTGGTGGCCATGGCGATCGGCTTCTGCGTGGGCTTCGCGATGATGGGGTCGATGGCCTTCCTGCCGCTGTTCCTACAGATCGTGCACGGCCTGTCGCCCACGGCCTCGGGGCTGCACCTGCTGCCGATGGTGCTGGGCCTGTTCCTGACCTCGATCACCAGCGGGCGCCTGGTCACCCGCACCGGTCACTACAAGATCTACCCGGTGCTGGGGATGGCGGTGACCTCCCTCGGCCTGCTCCTGCTCTCGCGGCTGGGTCCGGAGAGCTCGATGCCGCAGATGGGGCTCTACTTCTTCGTCCTCGGCGTGGGCCTGGGCCTGGTGATGCAGGTGGTGGTCGTGGTGGTGCAGAACGCCGCCAGCTACGCGAACCTGGGGGTGGCCACCTCGGCGGCGACGTTCTTCCGGTCCATCGGGGGGTCGTTCGGCACGGCGGTGTTCGGCGCCGTCTTCTCCGGGCAGCTGGCGGCCAACCTGGCCGAGCGGGCCGCGCAGATCCAGCTGCCGCCCGGGGTGGACCCCGCGGCGCTGGAGAGCGACCCGCGCAGCCTGGACCAGCTGACCCCGCAGGCGCAGGCGTCCTTCCTCCAGGCCTACGCGGACGCCGTGGACACCGTCTTCCTGTGCGCGGTCCCGGTCGCCCTGGCCGGGTTCGTGCTGGCGCTGTTCCTGCGGCAGGTCCCGCTGCGCACCACCATCGACTCCCCGGACCTGGACGAGTCCATCCCACCCGTGGCCGCCGCGAGCCGCAGCGCCATCGCGCACGTGGAGAAGGAGGTGTTCCGGGCCTGCGGCCGGGAGGGCGCCGACGAGATGTACGGGCGCCTGCGCGAGGCGGCGGGCCTGGAGGTCTCGCCGCGCGCGTGCTGGGTGCTCAGCCACCTGGGCGTGACCGGGCCGCTGTCGCCCGGGGAACTGGTGGAGATGTCGGGGCTACCCGCCGAGTACTGGGCGCCGGTCCACCAGGAACTGGTCGAGGCGGGCTACCTGGCCGGTGGGGGCGAACCCTGGGAGCTCAGCCGGCGCGGAGCGTCCGCCGCCCGCAGGATGTTCGAGGCCCAGCGCACCGCGCTGCGCTCGCTGCTGGCCGACTACGGGCCCGAGGAACACCCGGAGGTGGTGGCCGCCCTGGAGCGGATCACCACCGACACCCTGGGAGACGAGGGGGACGCCGCGCACCTGGACAGCGGGGCCCACCGGGCCTGAGGGCACTGGGCCTGAGGGCACCGCATCCTGCGCGAGCACGGACTCGTGCGTGCGCCCGGTGACGGAGACCACTTCCGATTCCGTCAGGGCAGGGGAGGGGCGCGCGGTGTTCGTGGGGGCGGGGGCTTGCCGGATCCGAGAAACCGAATACAGTTCGGTTCGTAACCGTCATCCAGGCCCTTGGAGGACCCCGTGGCCGAGGCATACATCGTCGACGCAGTACGTACCCCCGTCGGCACCAGGAAGGGCGCCCTGGCCGCCGTGCACCCGGCGGACCTGGGAGCGCACGTGCTCAGGGAACTCGTCTCCCGGACCGGGGTGGACCCGGCGGCGGTCGAGGACGTCATCATGGGCTGTGTCAGCCAGGTCGGACCGCAGGCGCTCGACCTCGCCCGCACCGCCTGGCTCTCCGCGGGCCTCCCGGAGTCCGTCCCCGGCGTCACCATCGACCGCCAGTGCGGCTCCTCCCAGCAGGCCGTCCACTTCGCCGCCCAGGGCGTCATGTCCGGCACCCAGGACCTCGTCGTGGCCTCGGGCGTGGAGAACATGGGCATGGTCCCCATGGGAGCCAACGTCCAGTACGCCCTCGACAACGGGCTCGGCCTGTACGGCGACGGCTGGGTCGAGCGCTACGGCCTCCAGGAGATCTCCCAGTTCCGCGGCGCCCAGCTCATGTGTGAGAAGTGGGGCTTCAAGCGCGGGCAACTGGAGGAGTTCGCCCTGGAGAGCCACCGGCGCGCGGCCCTGGCGTTGGAGGCGGGCCACTTCGACGAGCAGATCGCCCCCCTGGCCGGGGTGGAGCGCGACGAGGGCGTGCGCCCCGACACCACCCTGGAGAAGATGGCGGGCCTGAAGCCGCTGCGCGAGGGCTGGGAGCTCACCGCCGCCGTGGCCAGCCAGATCTCCGTCGGCGCGGGCGCGGTCCTGATCGCCTCCGGGCGCGCGGTCGAGCAGCACGGCCTGACCCCGCTGGCCCGGATCGTGCAGCTCTCGCTCGTGGGCGACGACCCCGTGTACATGCTCACCGCGCCCATCCCGGCGACCCGGATCGCCCTGGAGAAGGCGGGCCTGGGCATCGACGACATCGACGTCACCGAGATCAACGAGGCCTTCGCCCCGGTGCCGATGTCCTGGATCCAGGAGCTGGGCGCCGACCCGGCCAAGGTCAACCCCAACGGCGGCGCCATCGCCCTCGGCCACCCGCTGGGCGCCACCGGCACCGTGCTCATGGCCAAGCTGGTCGGCGAGCTGCACCGCACCGGCGGCCGCTACGGCCTCCAGACCATGTGCGAGGGCGGCGGCCAGGCCAACGTCACCATCATCGAGCGGGTCTAGCTCCACCGGACCGCGCCGCCTGTGTGCTCGCGGGTGCGCGAGCACACAGGTCTCTGATGGCGACGTCTAGCGTCCGGCGGAGGCGAGGGCCGGGCCGCCGACGCCGTTGGACAGGTCCAGCCAGGCGGCCATCTCGGTCAGCTGCTCGACCAGTTCGGGCACCGTCTCGGCGGGGGCGCCGTCCTCCAGGGTGATCCGCTGCGCCAGCAGGGTCCCCGAGGCGCGGTCCGCCTTGAGGTCCACCCGCGCCACCAGGTCCTCGCCCAGCAGGAACGGCAGCACGTAGTAGCCGTGCACCCGCTTGGCGGCGGGCACGTAGATCTCCAACCGGTACCGGAACCCGAACAGCTCCTCCGCCCGGTCGCGCGTCCACACCAGCGAGTCGAACGGGCTCAGCAGAGCCCGCGCCCGCACGCTCCGCGGCACCCGGGCGTCCCGGTGCAGGTAGGCCGTGCGGTCCCAGCCCCGCACCCGCACCGGCACCAGCTCACCCGCCTCCACCAGGTCGGAGACGGCCGCCCGTGATTCGGTGTGCTTCAGGCGGAAGTAGTCGCGCAGGCACGCCTCGGTGGCCACCCCGTGGGTGCGGGCGGCGATCGACACCAGTTCCCGGTGCGCCTCCTCCGGAGTGGTCTCCGGCGCCGCGTACACCTCCGGCGGCAGCACCCGCTCGGGCAGGTCGTAGAGCCGCTCGAACTGCGCGTTGCGCCCGTTGGAGGACAGGTCGCCGATCCAGAACAGGTACTCCAGGCACCTCTTGACCTCGGACCAGTTCCAGCCCCAGTGGTCCTTGGCGCGCGGCACGTCGTGCGCCAGCGCCGCCTCCACCCGCCGGGCGCTGGCCGGGCCTAGCCGCACCACCTCCTCCAGCACCGCCTTGACCAGTTCGGGCTTCTCCTCCCGGATACGGTCCATCCACCCCACCCGCTTCTGGGCGCGGTTGCGCTCCATCCGGTAACGCATGAGCTGGCGGGTGGAGGGCGGCACCAGACTGGCCTCGTGCGCCCAGCACTCCACCAGCCGGGCGGGCCCCGACCCGGCCGCGGAGGTGGTCGCCCGGTCCAGCAGGGCGGTGTCGTAGGCGCCCATGCGCGCGAAGACCGGCAGGTACTGGCTGCGGGCCAGCACGTTCACGCTGTCGATCTGGAGGATGCCCACCCTGCGCACCACCCGCGCCAGGTGGGCGAGGGTCGGCTTCCCGGCGGGCCTGGGGTCGCTGAACCCCTGGGCGGCGAGCGCGATCCTGCGCGCCTGGGAGAGGGAGAGTTCCGCGTCGCGGCGGGGGTGCGGTTCTGCCATTGCGCCACCGTAACCCCGACCGCCGACAGTCCGCTCTCCCGGGGCACGAGGCCCGTGCGCCCGCTTCCCGTAGTCCCGGGGTTCAGCCCATGCGCCGGTGCTGGTTGTCCTCCTTCGACGGTCCCGGGACGGTCGGCGCGATCAGCGGCCCGGGCAGGGAGGGGTCGACCACGCCCTCCTCCAACCAGGTGTACGCGTCGTCCATCAGGCGCCGGGACAGCTTGCCGTCCACGGTGTCGGTGTTGGACCACAGGCCCGTGAAGAGGGTGTCGATCCGCAGCCGTGACTGGCGGCAGAACACGTCGGCCAGTTCGTGGGGGCCGCTGCCGCGCTCGGGATGGGTCTCGGCGTCGTCGCGGGCGCGCACGATCACCGCGCTCATCGCGAACAGCTCCGCGCCGATGTCCACGATCCGCGCGAGGAAGCCCTGTTTGACCTCCAGCCCTCCCTGCCAGCGCGACATCCCGTAGAACGTGGACCGGGCGAGCCTGCGACAGGTGCGCTCCACGTACCGCAGGTGCGGGGCGAGCGGCCCGAAGTCGGCGAACGCCGAGGGCACCTGCCCCTGGCCGACCGCCAGCGTGGGCAGCCACCTCGCGTAGAACCCGCCCGCCCGGGCCAGCGCTTTGGCCCTGTCGGCTCGTGCGGCCTCGGGGTCGATGAGGTCCCCGGCCACCGACAGGTGCGCGTCCACCGCCTCGCGGGCGATGAGCAGGTGCATGATCTCGGTCGAACCCTCGAAGATCCGGTTGATGCGCAGGTCGCGCAGCAGCTGCTCGGCGGGAACGCCGCGCTCGCCGCGCGCCGCCAGGGAGTCAGCGGTCTCGAAGCCGCGCCCGCCGCGGATCTGCACCAGCTCGTCGGCGATGGTGTAGGCGTGCTCGGACGCCCACAGCTTGGCGATGGCCGCCTCGATGCGGATGTCGTTGCGTTCGTCGTCGGCCATCTGGCCCGCCAGGTCGAGCATGGCCTCCATGGCGTAGGTGGTGGCGGCGATGTAGGAGATCTTCTTGGCCACCTCCTCGTGCCTGCCGACGGGGCGGCCCCACTGGACGCGCTCGCGCGACCACTCGCGGGAGATCCGGGTGGCCCACTTGCCCGCCCCCACGCACATGGCGGGCAGGGAGAGCCGCCCGGTGTTGAGGGTGGACAGCGCGATGCGCAGCCCCTGCCCCTCCTCGCCGATCCGGTCGGCCGCGGGGACCCGCACCCGGTGCAGCCGGGTGACGCCGTTCTCCAGGCCCCGCAGCCCCATGAACCGGTTGCGCCGCTCCACGGTGACGCCGGGGGAGTCGCCCTCCACGACGAAGGCGGTGATGCCGCCCCGGCGCCCGGGGCCCCCGGGCACCCTGGCCATGACCACGAGCAGGTCGGCGACCACGCCGTTGGTGGTCCACAGCTTCACCCCGTCCAGCAGGTACCCGTCCCCGTCCGGCGTGGCGGTGGTGTGCAGCCGCGCCGGGTCGCTGCCCACGTCGGGCTCGGTGAGCAGGAACGCGCTGATGTCCTCGCGCGCGCAGCGGGGCAGGAACCGCCGCTTCTGCTCCTCGGTGCCGAACATGGAGACGGGCTGGGGGACGCCGATGGACTGGTGGGCCGAGAGCAGGGCGCCGATCGCGGGGGAGGCCGAACCGACCAGTGCCAGGGCGCGGTTGTAGTGGACCTGGCCCAGCCCCAGGCCGCCGTACTCGACGGGGATCTTCATGCCGAGCGCGCCCAGCTCGCGCAGGCCCGCGACCACCTCGTCGGGGATGCGCTCCTCGCGCTCGACGCGCTGGGAGTCGATGCCCTCGCAGAAACCGCGCAGGTCCGCCAGGAAGGCCTCGCCCCGGAGCCGCGCCTGCTCGTCCGGTCTGGTCAGGGGGTGGATCAGGTCCAGGCGCAGCCGTCCCAGGTACAGCTCCTTGGCGAAGCTGGGCCGCTGCCAGCCGCTCTCGCGGGCCTGCTCCGCCACGGCTCGGGCCCGGCGCTCGTCGACCTCGGGGGGCGGGGTGGTGCTGGATCCGGATCCGTCCGCTGGCATGCGCGCTCCTCACCGAGGGACAGTGGTGTGTGGTCTGCATCACAGGACTACCCGCCGGTGTCGCTCCCACGCGCGGGCACCGCGCGCCGGACCGGTGGGGAGCGTCCAAAAACCTTTGACCCAATGCGAACCTCCGGCGGTGGAAAGCCGTCCAACAGAACGCGACAACAACGACCGGGCATGTGCCGGGAGTCGCGCACGCCCCGGTGCGGAGGACGGCCGCACCGGGGCCACGACCGCCTCCGTGCCCCGCGCCCCCGAGGAGCGGGGCACGGACGGCCCCTTCCTCGCATTCTCCCCGGCGGGGGCCCCGCGTTCCCGTTGTCCACAGGCTCGTTTTCCCGTTCCCCCCTCGCGTGCCCACCCGCGCGGCGGGATGTCCCCCGGTGCGCCAGAATGTCCGTCATGGACAGTTTCGAGGAGTACCGCGACTCGGCCCGCCGGAGCGGCGTGCCGGACCACGCCATCGACACGGCCCTGCGCCTGGCCCGCCCCCAGATCGGGCTGGGCCCCACGGACGAGGGCGGCGGGATCCTCGCCGGGCGGTACGGCGGCCGTCCCGTCCTCCCCCCGGACGTCGACTGGAACGGCTTCCCGGACCTCATCGCCTCCGTGGACTGCGCGGCCCTGCCGCGGGAGGCGCTCGACCTCCCGCTACCCGAGGACGGTCAACTGCTGTTCTTCGCCAACCGGCGCGACCCCGACGGGTCCGCGGGCGACGGCGCCGTGGTCCACGTCCCCGCGGGGGCGGCCGCGGCCGAACGCACCCCCGACGAGGGCACACCCCACACGGATCCGTACCCCCTCTACGCCCGGTCGGCCTGGAGCATGCCAACGAGTGCCGACGGCGCCGTCGTCGCGGATGGAGAGACGAAGCGGGTCTACCGGGAGCACCGGTTGGAGCAGCACGACCGTGCGGACCACGTGCGCCGGGCCGACCTGCTCCTGGGCGGGTACGCCTACCCGCCGCAGGATCCGCCCTTCGTCCAGACCCCGGCGGACCACGAGCGCGACGGAGGGGAGTACGTGCTGCTGGCCCAGGCGAACTACGAGCTGTGCGGCGCCCCCGGCTGGACCGGGTACGCGGTGTGGGTCATGTACCGCCACGACCTGGAGGCCATGGACTTCGCGAAGGCGATGGGCGGGGTGCTGACCTCCCACCCCTGACGGACACGCCGGACCGGCCTCCCGGCGGGGCCGGTCCCGTCACCGCCATGGCCTAGCCTTCTGCTGTGCGTATCGCGACATGGAATGTGAACAGTGCCCGGGCCAGGGCCGAGCGGATCGGCGCCTGGCTGGACCGGAGCGACGTCGACGTCCTCGCCATCCAGGAGACCAAGGCCCGGGACGACCAGTTCCCCGCCTCGGTCCTCACCGACCGCGGCTACGAGGTGGCCCACCACGGCCTGTCCCAGTGGAACGGGGTCGCGATCGCCTCCCGCGTCGGCCTGGAGGACGTGCGGATCGGCTTCCCCGGCCAGCCCGGCTACGGCGACCCCGAGGAGGCCGAGGCCCGCGCCGTCGGCGCCACCTGCGCGGGCGTGCAGGTGTGGAGCCTGTACGTGCCCAACGGGCGCGAGGTCGACCACCCCCACTACGCCTACAAGCTCCGCTGGCTGGAGGCGCTGCGCGAGGCGGGCGCCGCCAGCCTGGCCGCCGACCCCGACGCCCAGATCGCCTACGTCGGCGACTTCAACATCGCCCCCCGCGACGAGGACGTGTGGGACATGGCCGCCTTCGAAGGCAGCACCCACGTCACCGAGCCCGAGCGCATGGCCTTCGACAAGCTGGTCGGCACCGGGTTCGACGAGGTCGTGCGCGCCCACACCCCCGGCCCCGGCGTGTACACCTACTGGGACTACAAGGGCCTGGCCTTCCCCAAGCGCAGGGGCATGCGCATCGACTTCGTGCTCGCCTCCCCGGCGCTGCGCGACCGCGTCAGCGGCGCGAGCATCGACCGCGAGGAGCGCAAGGGCAAGGGCGCCTCCGACCACGCCCCGGTCATCGTGGGCCTGGACGGCGACAGCGGTGAGGCCGTGGCCAGGGAGGCGGCCAAGTGAGCGCCGCGGCGCCGCGTGTGGCGGTCTTCGGCAGCGTCAACATGGACCTGGTCGCCTACGTCGAGCAGGTACCCGCCAGCGGTGAGACGGTCACCGGCACGGCCTTTCGCCAGGTGCCCGGCGGCAAGGGCGCCAACCAGGCCGTCGCCGCGGCCAGGGCCGGGGCCGACGTGGCCTTCCTCGGCGCGGTGGGCGAGGACTCCTTCGGGGAGGGCCTGCGCGCCAACCTCGTCGACAGCGGCGTCGACGTGTCCGGGCTGCGCGCGGTGCCCGGGGCTTCGGGGGTGGCGCACATCGTCGTGGACGGCGGGGGCGGCAACTCGATCATCGTCGTGCCCGGGGCCAACGGCGAGGTCACCGGTGTGGCCTCGGGCGACCCCGGGATCATCGGGGGCAGCGCCGCCCTGCTGCTCCAGCTCGAACTGCCCATGGAGGCGGTGGTCTCGGCCGCGCGCACCGGCCGCGAGCTGGGCGTCCCGGTCTACCTGACCCCGGCTCCCGCGCGCGAGCTGCCCGCCGAACTCCTGGAGTCGGTGGACGTCCTGGTTCCCAACCAGCACGAGGCGGCCGCGATCACCGGCCGCGCCGAGCCGCGTGAGGCGCTGGCGGCGCTGCTGGAACTGGTTCCGGAGGTGCTGCTGACCCTGGGCGAGGACGGCTCGCTCCACGGTCGCAGGGGGACCGAGCCGGTGCACGTTCCCGCGCTCCGGGTGGAGGCGGTGGACACCACGGCGGCCGGGGACGTCTTCTGCGGGTCGTTCGCGGTCGCCCGCGCGGAGGGCCGCACGCCCGAGGAGGCCATGCGCTTCGCCGCCGCGGCGGCCGCGCTCTCGGTCCAGCGGCACGGCGCCAGTTCGTCGATGGCCTCCCGGGACGAGGTCGAGGCGCTGCTCGGAGGCTGAGGCCGCCGCGCCCCCTCCCTGGTTTCCGCGGGACCCCGCGCGTTCGGGCAGGCGCTCCTCAGGGCGTGTGCCCGATCTGCCTGAGGAAGGGGGCGGGGTCCTGGTTCTGGAGGCGCACCTCCAGCACGATGTCGACCGTGTCGCCCACCATGCGGCCTCCCCAGGGCAACGGCCCGCCGTCGCCCACGCCGAAGTCCGAGAGGCGGATCCGGGTGGTGGCGGAGAAGAAGTGGCCGTGGGTGTCCTCGGGGGACGCGTAGTCCGGGGCCTCGCCCACCCACTGGGCGTCCAGCACGGTGGGCACGGTCGTGCCGTGGATGGTCAGGTCGCCGTGCAGGCGGAAGGCGTTGCGGTTGCGTCCGCTCGGCTCCAGCCCGGTGGAGACGAAGCGCAGCTCGGGGTGGTGGTCCACGTCCAGGAAGTCGGGGGAGCGCAGGTGGGCGTCGCGCGCGCCCACGCCGGTGTTGACGCTGGCGGCGTCGAGGACGACCTCCACCGCGGACCGTTCGGGCTCCTCCGCGACGGCGACGCGGCCCCAGGCCTGGCCGAACGTGCCCTGGACCCGGCCGAAGCGCAGGTAGTGGGCGACGAAGATCAGGCTGGAGTGCAGGGGGTCGAGGTACCAGGTGCCGGGTCTGGGGCCGATCTCCGCGGGGGCGGTTGTCATAACCGATTTCTCCCTTTTGTCTTATCTATGGCTTTTGTCCACATACCTTAGGTCTGACGCCCCGCCGGAGAACGAGGTTCCGGCCCGGCCGGAGGCGAGATCTTCGACTCGGTGGCCGCGCACGCGCGGAAACCGCCCCTGGCGAGGCGGTTCGCCCGTGTGAGATCTCCCGGGCGGCTTTCGGCGGCCGGAACCGGTCAGCCGCGCGGCGCCGGGTGGACACGGTGCGTGAAGACCCGCACGCGCACGGGTACCGGCACGCACGCGAAGGAGGCCGGGGCAACCGCCGCCCCGGCCTCCTCCACGTGCGCGCGTCCGGTGGACCCGCGTCCGCGCCGCTACATGTGCTCGGGAGCCTCCACGCCCAGCAGGTCCAGGCCCTGGACCAGGACCCGGAACGCCACCGCGACCAGCGCCAGGCGCGACTCGCGCTCGGCCTCGCTCTGGGCGGTCAGCACCGGGCAGTGCTCGTAGAAGGCCGTCAGGGACTGCGCCAGCTCGAACAGGTACGTGGAGAGCCGGTGCGGCTGGAGCAGGTCACCGACCTGCGCCACCACCGCGCCGAACTCCAGCAGCTTGAGCGCCAGGTCGCGCTCGGCGCCCTCGGAGACGCTGATGTCCCCCCTGGCCTGCGACAGCTCCAGGCCGCCCTTGCGGAAGATGGACCGGATCCGGGCCTGGGCGTACTGGAGGTAGGGGCCGGTGTTGCCGGTCAGGGCCAGCATCCGGTCGAAGTCGAAGGTGTACTCGGTGTCGTGCGCGACCGACAGGTCGGCGTACTTGACCGCGCCGATGCCGACCTGGCGGGCGATCTCGGCCTGGCCCCGGGCGTCCAGGTCGGGGCGGTTCTGCGCGACCACCGCGGCGGCGCGTTCGACGGCCTCGTCCAGCAGCGCCATGAGACGCACCGGCGCGCCGCTGCGGGTGCGCAGGATCTTGCCGTCGCTGCCCAGCACGTTGCCGATCTGCACGTGGACGGTCTCGACGCCCTCGGGCAGCCACCCGGCCTCGCGGGCGGCGGCCCACACCATCTTGAAGTGCATGGCCTGCGGGGCGCCGACCACGTACAGGATGCGGTCGGCCTTGAGGTCGTCCACGCGGTGGCGGACGGTGGCCAGGTCGGTGGTGGCGTAGCCGTAGCCGCCGTCGCTCTTGCGCACGATCAGCGGGACGGGCTTGTCCTCGCGGCCGGTGAAGCCCTCCAGGAACACGCACAGGGCGCCGTCGCTGACCTCGGCGATGCCCTTGGCCTCCAGCTCCTCGCACACGTCGGCGAGCGCGGCGTTGTAGCTGCTCTCCCCGGCGAGGTCCTCGTCGGTGAGGGTCACGCCGAGCCTGGCGTACACCTTGTTGAAGTAGACCTTGGAGAGGCCGACGAGCTTGCGCCACAGGCGCAGCGTCTCCTCGTCGCCGCTCTGGAGGGAGACCACGCGGCGGCGGGCGCGCGCGGCGAAGCCGTCGGAGCCGGGACCCGACGCGTCGAACTTGGTCCGGGCCGCCTGGTAGAAGGCGTTGGGGTCGGTGGTGACCAGGTCCGCCTCGGGGGAGTCCTCGCCCACCTCCAGCAGGTGCTCGATGAGCATGCCGAAGGGGGTGCCCCAGTCGCCGATGTGGTTCTGGCGGATGACGTTGTGGCCCAGGAACTCCAGGGAGCGCGCGAGCGCGTCGCCGACCACGGTGGTGCGCAGGTGCCCGACGTGCATCTCCTTGGCCACGTTGGGCGCGGAGTAGTCCAGCGGGATGTTCTGGCGCTCCTGTTCGGGGACCCCCAGCCGCGGGTCGTCCAGGAGCTGGCGGGTCTGCCCGGCGATCCAGTCCTCGCGCAGCGTCAGGTTGATGAAGCCCGGCCCGCTGACCTCGGCGTCGCGGCAGACGTCGGCCACGTCCAGGTGCTCCATGATCGCCGCGGACACCTCACGCGGCTTTCGGCCCAGTCGCTTGGCGAGCGCGAGCGCGGCGTTCGCCTGGTAGTCGGCGAACTGGGACGGGCGGATGACGGGGTCGGTGTCGGCGAACTCGGGGCCGAAGGCGGCGCCGAGGGCGGACTGGACCCGTCGCGAGAGTACTTCCTGCGGGTCGGCCATGCACCAAGCGTACCGACCGGAGCCGCCCCTCCCGGCCCGTACGGCGTTCCTCCCCGGTCAGGGATCACTGGGCGCGGACGGTTCCTCGGTCGAGGCGCTCGGAGCTTCCTGCCGAGGTGAGCGCTCCCACACCGCAGGTACGGACAGGGTTCCGGGCATGGCCTGCACCTGAGCCTCTTGTAGACCGTAGGGAGATACGCCCTTGGCGTCTGTGAAGGTCACCCGGCCGCCGGTGAACCTGGCCATGTTGAAGTCCACCCGACCACCGGAGGTCCTGGCCCTGATGAAGGACGCCCGTCTGCTGGCGAAGCTGGAACCGGTGAAGGACACCTGGCTGCCGGTGAACCCCACCCCGGCGAAGGACGCCCAGCCGCCGGAGAATTCGGCTTCGGTGAAGAGCACCTGTCCGTCAGCGAACTTGGCTTTGGCGAAGGACATCCAGCCGCCGGTGAAGCTGGACCTCGCAAAGGTCACCTTGCTGCCGGAAAAACTCACCCCGGCAAAGGAAACACGCCCGCCGAAGAAGCCGGATCCGGCGAAGGACACCTGTCCGTCGGTGAACTCGGCTTTGGCGAAGGACATCCAGCCGCCGGTGAAGCTGGATCCGGCGAAGGACACCTGGCTGCCAGAGAATTTGGCCGTGGTGAAGGATATATGACCCCCGTCGAACCCGGCCTTGACGAAGGACACCTGCCCCCTGTCGAAGCTGGCCATGCTGAAATCCACCCGGCTGCCGGCGAACCTGGCCTCGGTGAAGTCGGCTCGGCCGCCGGTGAAGCCGGCCTCCGCGAAGGAGACCCAGCCGTCGGTGAACTCAGCTGAGCTGAAATCCATCAGACCACTGACAATCTCGGCCTTGGTGAAGAAAACCTGTCCTCCGGAGAACTTGGCTTCGGTGAAGAAAATTTTGTCGCCGGAGAACCTGGCTTCGGTGAAGTTTATCTGGCCTCCCGAAAAACAGGCGCCTGTGAAGTCACCGCCGTCGAAGACGACACCGGTGAAATCGTAGTTTTTGCCGCGCCACCGGGTGTCCGCGCGCAGGCGGTTCCCGATGACGCGGATGATGGTGTGGCGCACTTCCCGCATGGCGGCGAATTCCAGTTCCCTCCTGTAGTGCTCCTCACGTCGGGTCCTGCCAGCGTTCCTGGGCAGAGGACCGGGCGCGGGGTCGTAGGGCATCCGCAAGTAGGCGCACAGCACGTCAATGACCATCTGCACCAGGTCGTCGCGGTGCTCGGGGGCGTCGTCGGCCAGGTGAGCCAGTGCGTGCACGCCCGCCAGCCGGACCGAGGCGCGCTCATGGCCGAGCTGTTCGCTGGCGGTGGTGAACCGTTCGGTGAACAGCCTGGTGCCCTCGCGTTGTTCACCGTTCTCCACGGTGCGTTGGCGCCGGTAGGCGATGACCAGGAGGGCCACACCTCCCATGCCAGCCACGACGGCGAAGGAGCGGGTGGCGATCGCGTCCAACGCTCTGGGGGAGAGCTGGTCGATTCCCTCGACACCGGGGGAGCCCAGGAGGAGCCAGACGAGTGTTCCCATGGCGGCCACCGCGGCGAGCGCCACCGCCCAGGCGCCGGCGATGAGCCATCCCAACCAGACCGGAGATCGGCGGATACGGACGAGTGCGGCCAGCGTTACCGCGGCGAACAACGTTCCCAGCGCGATTCGTCCCAACGGCAGATCGTCCGGGGCCAGACCAAGGAGGAAGGGCCCCACGGGCCAAGCAGCGGCGGTGAACGCGGCCAAGGACACCACGAGGACGGCGAACCAGAGCAACTGCCGGGGGGCGGGTGTGCGCATGGCTGCCACGGTAGACCGCCCGGCCTGGGGCCGGCTGAACGTTGCCGCATCCGGCCAGGGAGCACACCCGCGACCACGTACCAGGCGGGTCCGTCGGACCATCCCCTCACCCGGGGGACCCGTCCGTCAGCGTTCCTCGGTCTGCTCGCCGCCCCGCTGCCCCGGCGCCTCGGACTGGGCCAGGCGGTGCAGCCAGTTCGGCGGACGGCTGTGCACCCGGCGGCGGATCTGGTCCCCGATGCGGCCGCCCGCCAGGTCGTTGGCCAGCTGGCAGGCGCGGGCCACGCCCTTGGCCCGGCTGTCGCCGTGCGCGATCACCACGGTCCCGTTCAGGCCCAGCAGCGCGGCGCCGCCGTAGGTCTCGCTGTCCAGCCGCTCGCGCAGGCTCCGCAGAGCCCTGCGCTGCAACAGCGCGCCCGCCTTGGCCGCGGTCGAGGAGGTCAGCGCCGCGTGCACGGCCTCCATCGCGAACGCGGCCGTGCCCTCCACCGACTTCAGCGCCACGTTGCCGGTGTGGCCGTCGGTCACCACCACGTCCACCTTGCGCGCCAGCAGGTCGTGGCCCTCGATGTTGCCCCGGAAGTCCATCGCCGGGGGCCCCTCCGCGGTGGCCGCCAGCAGCTCCGTCGCCCTGCGCACGAGCTTGTTGCCCTTGCCCGGCTCCGAGCCGATGGTGAGCACCCCCACCCTGGGCCTGCGCACCCCGAAGGCGGTCTGGGCGTACGCGCAGCCCAGGTGCGCGAACTGCACCAGCATCTCGGGCTTGGCGTCGGCGTTGGCCCCGGCGTCCACCATGATCGTGGGCGTCTCGCCGGTGGGAAGGGTCACAGCCAGCGCCGGGCGCAGCACCCCGGGCTGGGTGCGCAGCCGCACGGTGGAGGTCGCCACGATCCCGCCGGTGGACCCAGCCGAGACCAGGGCGTCGGCGTCGCCCCGGCGGATCAGGCGGCAGGAGACGGCGGCGCTGGAGCGGGGCCGCCGCCAGCTGGCCAGGGCGCCCTCGTGCATGGCCAGGTTGTCCTCGGCGTGGACGATGGGGATGTCGCGCAGCGCGCCCTCCTCGGCGAGCAGCGCGGCGATCTCGCTCCGCCGCCCCACGAGCAGGACGCGCAGGCCGAGTTCGCGGACGGCCATCACGGCGCCCCGCACGATCTCGGCGGGCGCGTTGTCCCCGCCCATCGCGTCCACGGCGATGATCGGCGGGGACGGGCGCCGCACGACGGACGCCTCCGCGTCGGGTGTACCAGTCAACTGTTCCCTCACGGGTGTGGTGGGCGGACGCGGTGACACGGTATCGGGTCGCGCCGGGGCGGCGCCGTCAGGCACTTTCGTGTACTCATGCGAGGATACTTCCCGTATGTCCAGGTCAGGCCTGAACTTCCCGCATGATGGATAAAAGCCCCTAAACGGGGTATGTCCGCTCGCTGCCCCGGGGTGTGATCACCCTCCGGCGGCACGCGACAACCACATCGAACACCTTCCGGCGGTCCGCCGGTGTGCCCGCACACCGGAACCGCCGGGTCAGGGCTGCCCGCACCAACCCGCCGGGCGCCCTGCTCACCCGCAGAGAGGAGAGGCGTGAGCGTTACGCCAGACGCGGCGACGTCCCCGTCCGCCGGACGTCGGTTTCGTGCCTACACGACGAAACACCTCGACGAGCTCACCACGCGAGCCGGACTCGCCGCCGACGAGCGGCTCGCGGTGCAGGCGGTGGCCACCGTGCTGCCGTTCCGGGTCAACAGCTACGTCGTCGACGAGCTGATCGACTGGGACGCGGCTCCCGACGATCCGATCTACCGCCTGGTCTTCCCGCAGGCGGACATGCTGCCCCAGGACGACGTGTCCCGGATCGCCGACCTGCTGCGCTCTGGCGCCCAGCGCAAGGAGCTGAACGAGGCCGCCAACCAGATCCGCGCACGCCTGAACCCGCACCCCGCGGGTCAGATGGACCTCAACGTGCCCAAGCTGGCCAACGAGGAGCCCATCCCCGGCGTCCAGCACAAGTACAAGGAGACCGTGCTCTTCTTCCCCAAGCAGGGGCAGACCTGTCACGCGTACTGCACGTACTGCTTCCGCTGGGCCCAGTTCGTCGGTGACGCCGACCTGAAGTTCGCCTCCAGCGAGATCGACCAGCTGGTCGACTACGTCCGCTCGCACCCCGAGGTCACCAGCGTCCTGTTCACCGGCGGCGACCCGATGATCATGGGCGAGGGGGTCATCTCCAAGTACATCGAGCCGCTGCTGGAGATCGAGCACCTGGAGGCCATCCGCATCGGCACGAAGGCGCTGGCCTACTGGCCGCAGCGCTTCGTCACCGACCCGGACGCCGACGACACCATGCGCCTGTTCGAGAAGGTCGTGGCCTCGGGCAAGAACCTCGCGTTCATGGCCCACTTCTCCCACCCCAACGAGATGAGGCCCGAGCTCGTGCAGGAGGCGGTGCGCCGCATCCGCGCGACCGGCGCCGTCATCCGCACGCAGGCGCCGCTGATCCGCACGATCAACGACGACTCCGCCGTGTGGGAGAGCATGTGGCGCACCCACCTGCGGCACGGCATGGTCCCGTACTACATGTTCGTCGAGCGTGACACGGGCCCGCAGGACTACTTCGCGGTGCCGCTCGCGGAGGCCTACGAGATCTTCCGCGACGCCTACAAGAAGGTCTCGGGCCTGGCCCGCACGGTGCGCGGCCCGTCGATGTCGGCGACCCCGGGCAAGGTGTGCGTGGACGGCGTCGCCGAGGTGGCGGGCCAGAAGGTCTTCGTCCTGCACTTCATCCAGGCGCGTGACCCCGAGCTGGTCGGCAGGCCCTTCTTCGCCGAGTACGACGAGAAGGCCGCGTGGCTGTTCGACCTCAAGCCCGCCCTGGGCGCCACCCACCTGCCGTGGGAGCAGCCGCCGGTCGGCGCGCCCGGCGGTCTGGTCGACCCCACCCGCCTGTAGAACGGACCGGCGCCGCGCGCGTCCCCGGCCCTGAGGGTGCGCGGGACGGGGCGGGCGGTGGGTCCCGTCCCAGGGGATGTGGAGCGTCCCTGGGGCGGGCCCCGTCCGCCGCGCGCGTCCCGGACACAGGCGGAGCCCGGCACCGCGGTGGTGCCGGGCTCCGCTCGCGTCCGCGCCGTGGACGGAGTGCGGGCCGCCGGACGGGTTCGGGTGGTCACGGCGACCCTCGACGCGGACCCTTTCCTGGGTGGTCTGAGGGTTGGGGGTCTTGGTCAGCGCAGGAGGGCGTCGAAGTCGCCGGTCTTGGCACCGCGCACGAAGGCCTCGATCTCGGCGGGGGTGTAGACGAGCGCCGGTCCCTGGGGGTCGCGCGAGTTGCGCACGGCGATGTCCCCGTCCGGAAGCGTGGCGACCTCGACACAGTTCCCGTCCGGATTGCTCCAGCTGCTCTTGGTCCAGACGACCTTCGGCAGACTGCCGGCGGGAACGCCGTTGTAGATCGGATGCATCTCAACCTCCTGGAACGTGGGGGACGCGTGAGCGGGGTGTGTCCACACGCGGCGGTCCAGTCCGCCGCGCCCGTCGTGTCGAACCACCGGGGCCCCGCCGGGAAGTCGACCCCCGGGCATGGGTGGCCCTGTACCCCGTTGGGTTGTTTCATCCCCGGTGCGAGCTAAAGCGTAGCTTATGCACGTGCATTCGTACTTACGGCGGTAAGTACTTATGCAAGCGCGCCGGGTGGTTCGGGGACGGAACCGCACGTCACGCCCAACACGGCGGGAAAGCCGGGGGTTCGGCCCCCGAGGATCGTTGTCCGGTCGTGGCCGAAGGCGGCCAGCCGGGGGCCGGTTTCGTGTGCGCAAAGCGAACGCCTGGGCGCGGAGAGCGACCAGGCGTGGGAAGGCGGTGGGGGAGACGACCGGTGGGGCGGAGGAGGCTCCCAGGAGTGGGATCCGGTGGTGGGAGCTGGCGGCGGGGTCGAGGGAGGGGGCGTCCCGAGGCGGGTACCCCGGTCAGGGGCTCGGGAACCGGCGGGTGGGGACGGCGGTCAGGAGTAGCGCTCCAGGAAACCGCGGAGGATCTCCTCCGTGGCGGAGGGCGGCGGCGCCTGGGTGGCGAGGTGGTCCATCGTCTGCGCGTAGCGGTGGGTGTCGTCGTACTTGTCGAAGTACAGGGCGCTGCTCAGCTGCTCCAGGTAGACCACGTCGGGCAGTTGGGGGGTGGGGAAGCGCAGGATGCTGAACGGGCCGCCCGCGGCGGGGTGGCCGCCCATGGCGAAGGTGGCGATCTGGAGGGTGATGTTGGGGCGGCGGGCCATCTCGACCAGGTGCTCGATCTGCCCGCGCATCACCTCGGTGTCGCCGTAGGGGCGGTGCAGCACGGCCTCGTCGATGACCGCCCACAGTCTGGGCGCCTCCGGTTCGACGAATCTGCGCTGGCGGCGCATGCGCATCCGCACCCTGCTGTCGACGTCCTCCTCCGACGTGGCGGTCCGGGACAGGCGGATGACCGAGCGCGCGTAGTCCTCGCTCTGGAGCAGGCCCGGGACGAACTGGACCTCGAAGGTACGGATGACCGACGCGGCCTCCTCCAGGCCGACGTAGACGCCGAACCAGTTCGGCAGCACGTCGCCGTACTTGTGCCACCAGCCCTGGGCGTTGGCGCTGGAGACCAGCCCGAGGAGGGCCTCGCGCTGGTCCGCCTGGTCCACGCCGTAGAGCTTGAGCAGGTCGTCCACGTCGCGGCGTTTGAAGCTGACCTGGCCGAGCTCCATGCGGCTGATCTTGGCGTGGGAGGCGCGGATGGCGTACCCGGCGTCGTGTCGCGAAATCCCCTTCTCCTGGCGCAGCCGCCGCAGCTGCGTTCCCAGGAGAATGCGCAGCACGGTGGGGCCACCGCTGGAATTGGCCAGGAAATCCTGGGTGACCTGCATATTCTGTGCCTCTTCGGCGACCACATCGCCTCCTGTGCAACGGCTGTAGCGGCTTTGGTGCGGGCGACCGCTCAGTATACCCACGGGGCCCTGTTACGGACAGAGGTGAGCGGGGATTGGGCTGGGGCCTATGAGCCCCTTACGGGTCTGGTGTAAATACGGATGCCCGTCTGTGAATTCTGCGCAGGGGATCTACCAATAAGGGTGCTTCGTCCTATACTCTAGGCCGGACGTTGAGCTGCACGTGCATCTGTGTCTTACAGATGTAAGCCACGATGGCCCCTCGGACCGGGCCAACCGACAGCGCACTCGTGAGGACCTTGATGAACGCAGAGCTGGTGTCCTCGGAGACCGACTCCGAGCCCTCCTGGAGCCGCCCCTCCCTCGCGGAGGCCTCCCAGGCACTCCTGGGCGGCTGGTGGGACGACCCACTGGGCCGTCTCTCGGTCGGTGAGCGGGCGCGGACGAGGGACGCGGCGGCGGGCGCGTTCGCGGCCTCGCCGGAGTCGGTGCGCCGGGCGCGCGAGTTCGCCTCCGGGGCCTTGGGGGAGTGGGGGTTCTCCGAGGAGGTCGAGGACGTTCGGCTGATCGTCTCCGAACTCGTGGGCAACGCCTGTCGGCACGCCATCCCCGAGGGCGGACGCCCGCGCGGCCGCGTCGTGGTCCAGCTGCGCCGCCTCGACGGCGGGCGGGGCGGCGTGGTGTGCATGGTCGCCGATTCCAGCGAGAAAGCCCCGGTCAGGGTGGACGCCCACCATTTCGCGGAGTCGGGCCGGGGGCTCGGTCTCGTCTCCGCCTTCAGCCGCGAATGGGGCTGGGAACCGGTCAGTGGCCGCGGAAAAATCGTGTGGGCGATATGCGGTGGTGAGGGCTGACGCACGCCCCTGAGGGATTCCGGGAAAGGGCGCCGGGGGCTGTGGACGGCACCGGACGGACCGCCCGGGAAGAGTAGGCTGTCAACGCATGTCGGCATTTGGCCGACCGCGTCCTGAGCAGAGTTCCCTACACCCGATCCCCGGAGCGAGGCGTGACCGTGCTGGACACGGAACAGGACCAGTTCGTCTGTGACGGGACCACCGTCGTCGACCTGGGCGGCGAGATCGACATCGCCACCGCGGAGGAGGCGTTCACCCGGATCACGGCCGCCGCCACGGACGGCTGCGTGGTGGTGGACCTGTCCGCGGTGGAGTTCATCGACGCCTCGGGCGTCAACGCCCTCGTCCGCGCCCTGCGCTTCGCCGCGGGGGTCCGGCACCACCTTCTCCTGGCCTGCCCGCCCCGCCAGCTGACCCGCATCCTCGACGTCCTGGCGCTGAGCGCGGTCCTGCCGATCCACCCCGACGTCTCCGCCGCCCGTTCCGCCCACGACGGGTCCGGACGCGGCGCCCCGCGCTGACGGGAGCGTTCCCACGAGGAGGAGCGGACCCGGTCGCGCACCCGGCGCGGCCCCGCGCCGCACACGGGCCGCCCCCAGACACGGGAGCCGACCCCGGACGTGGGCCAGCCCCGGACACAGGAGAGGGCGCACCCGGCGCCGCGCGCCGGACACGCCCCTCCCCGGTCCTCCTACTCGACCGTCACACTCTTGGCCAGGTTGCGCGGCTGGTCCACGTCGTTGCCCTTGGCCAGGGCCAGCTCACAGGCGAACACCTGCATGGGGATCGTGGACACGAGCGGCTGGAGCAGGGTCGGCACGGCCGGGATGGGGATGAGCACGTCCGCGTACGGGCGGACCACCTCGTCGCCCTCCTCGGCGATGACGATGGTGCGGGCGCCGCGGGCGCGCACCTCCTGGATGTTGGACACGATCTTGTCGTGCAGCACGCTGCGGCCCTTGGGGGAGGGCACCACGACCACGACCGGCACACCGTCCTCGATCAGCGCGATCGACCCGTGCTTGAGCTCACCGGCGGCGAACGCCTCGGCGTGCATGTACGCCAGCTCCTTGAGCTTGAGCGCGCCCTCCATCGCCACGGGGTAGCCCACGTGACGGCCCAGGAACAGCACCGTGTCGGCGTCCGACAGCGACCGGGCCAGCTCGCGGACCGGCTCGGCCGTCTCCAGGACCCGCTCGACCTGCTCGGGCATGGTGGCCAGCTGGGCGATCACGGTGTTGATCTCGTCGCCGAACTTCAGCCCACGCACCTGGGCCAGGTACAGGCCGATCAGGTAGCAGGCGGCCAGCTGGGTGAGGAAGGTCTTGGTGGCGGCGACGCCGACCTCCGGGCCCGCGTGCGTGTACAGCACGCCGTCGGACTCGCGCGGGATGGTCGACCCGTTGACGTTGCAGATGGCCAGCACCCGGGCGCGCTGCTCGCGGGCGTAGCGGACCGCCATCAGGGTGTCCATGCTCTCGCCGGACTGGGAGATGGCGATGACCAGGGTCTGCTGGTCCAGGATCGGGTCCCGGTAGCGGAACTCGCTGGCCACCTCGACCTCGCACGGGATGCGGCACCAGTGCTCGATGGCGTACTTGGCGATCAGACCCGCGTGGTAGGAGGTGCCGCAGGCGATGATGACGATCTTCTCGACCGAGCGCAGGTCCTCGGGGGACAGGCGCATCTCGTCCAGGGTGAGCTGGCCGTCGACCGTCACACGGCCCAGGAGGGTGTCGGCCACCGCGCGCGGCTGCTCGACGATCTCCTTGAGCATGAAGTAGTCGTAGCCGCCCTTCTCGGCGGCGGAGGCGTCCCAGTCCACGTGGTACTCGCGCACGTCGACGGGGTTGCCGTCGTAGTCGGTCACCGTGACCGAGTCCGCGCGCAGCTCCACGACCTGGTCCTGGCCCAGCTCGACCGCCTCGCGGGTGTGGGCGATGAACGCCGCCACGTCGCTGGCCAGGAAGTTCTCACCCTCACCGCGGCCGACGACCAGCGGCGAGTTGCGGCGGGCGGCCACGACCAGGTCGGGGTCGTCCACGGAGACGGCCACGAGGGTGAACGCGCCCTCCAGGCGTTTGCACACCGCGCGCATGGCGGAGGGGAGCCCGTCGGTCCGGGCCAGCTCGGTGTTGAGCAGGTGCGCGGCGACCTCGGTGTCGGTCTCGGAGAGGAACTTGCAGCCCTGCTCCTCCAGCTCCAGGCGCAGCGCGGCGAAGTTCTCGATGATGCCGTTGTGGACGACGGCGACACGGTTGTCGTTGTCCACGTGGGGGTGGGCGTTGACGTCGTTCGGGGCGCCGTGCGTGGCCCAGCGCGTGTGCCCGATCCCGGCGCCGTCGCCGCTGACGGGCCGCTCCTCCAGCGACCGGCGCAGGTTCGCGAGCTTGCCCGCGCGCTTCTCGGTGCGCAGGGCGCCCTCGCCCAGCACAGCCACACCCGCAGAGTCATATCCGCGGTACTCCAACCTTGCGAGGCCGTCCACGACAACCTCAAGCGCCGGTTGCGGCCCGACGTAGCCAACGATTCCGCACATGGCCGCCAGCGTAAGCGAAGAAGCCGGTCGAATCGACCAACCAGGCATCCATACCACTGGTCGTTTTCCCAGGTAACGGTATAGACCATTTGGTGCATGGGGAGTAGACCGCGCAGGTCGGGGGCATGGGGAGGCAACGAGTGGAACCGATTCCACCCTGCGGGAAGGAGAGGCAAAATTTTGGGGGTACGTGTCGTGAACATGTGGCTTCGGGCACGTTTCCGGCGTCATGGCGGTACTTGTGGGGACCGGCCGCCCGGCGCGGTCGACCCCCTGCCCTAGGGTGGTCATTCGTGTCTCACACGACGAAGAACGGCTTCTCCACGCCGTACGTGGAGATGGACCGGGAGGCCTGGGCCGCGCTCCGGGCCTCCACACCCCTTTCCCTGACCGAGGCGGACCTCGCCGAGCTCCGCGGCACCACCGACCCCACCTCCCTTGAGGACGTGCGGGACGTCTACCTGCCGCTGTCGCGACTGCTCAACCTCTACGTGGGCGCGACCCAGCAGCGGCACGCCGCGGTGCGCGCCTTCCTCGGCGAGTCCGACCGCCCGTCGCCGTTCATCATCGGCGTCGCGGGCAGCGTCGCGGTGGGCAAGTCCACCACGGCGCGCCTCCTGCGCTCCCTGCTCGCCCAGTGGCCCAACCACCCCGACGTGGAACTGGTCAGCACCGACAACTTCCTGCACGCCAACGCGGTGCTGGAGTCGCGCGGCCTGATGCGCCGCAAGGGCTTCCCCGAGAGCTACGACCGCCGCGCCCTGGTGCGCTTCGTGTCGGAGATGAAGGCGGGGGCCGACCGGATCGACATCCCCGTCTACTCCCACCTGAACTACGACATCGTGCCGGACGAGCGCCAGACCGTGCACCGACCCGACATCCTCATCGTCGAGGGCATCAACGTCCTCCAGACCCCCTCCGTGGGGCGCCTGGCCGTGGCCGACTTCTTCGACTTCTCCATCTACGTGGACGCCAGGGTCGAGAACATCCGTGGCTGGTACCTTGACCGCTTCCGCGAGCTGCGCCGCACCGCGTTCTCCGACCCGCGCTCCTACTTCCACCACATGGCCACCGCCATCGGCGAGGAGGAGGCGCTGGAGTTCGCCGCCAACACCTGGCGCACCATCAACGAGGTCAACCTCGTGGAGAACATCCGTCCCACCCGGGGACGGGCCACCCTGATCCTGTACAAGGGCGACGACCACCGCGTGAGCCGGGTGCGGCTGCGCAAGACCTGACCGGCCCGGCGGGGCGTCCGGCCCGGCGGCGCCGCCGGGCCGAACGCCCCACCGCGGCTACCCCGCCGTCAGGGCCACGCCGATCAGTACACCCGCCACGACGGCCAGGGTCAGGGAGATCGCGAACGCCATTCCGAGCAGGTAGGCGTGCTGCTCGAACCACGTCACGAGACCGGGGCGGAACCGGTTGAGATCCTTGGGGGTGACAGGCCCCTCCGGGCCGCTGCACGGCAGCCCGAGCGCGCTCACCAGCCGGTCCATGTCCTCGGTCGTGTAGTTGGCGCCGTACACCCGGACGAGCACGCCGCCGTGCGCGTCGAGGACGAACAGGGTGTCGCAGGGGCCCCCGCGCGGCTGGACGACGGTCGCGCGGATCGTCCACACGGCGTGCGACCGTGGCCGGCGTCGCTGGAGGAACGCCCCCTTGAGGACGATCTCGTGCGCGGTCAGCACGATCCTGGCGCGGTGGAGGTGCACGGCCACCACCGCGACCAGCACGGTCCACGCGGCGCCCGCGGCCAGGGCCGCCCCCGGGCCGACGCGGAACGCGACGCCGGCGGTCACGACCACACCGGTCACCACCCCGACGCCCAACCTGGCCCATCCCGCCCGAAGGCCGGGCCGTAGTACGAGGTCGCCCTGAACGTGGTGCATGTGAGTACCGTCCTTTCCCGGCCCTTCGGACGGTCCCGTGCCCACGTTGGTTCCCTCCTCCACGGGCGGTCGCGCACCGGCGGCGGCACGGCCGGGGACCGGGGTTCCGGGCCGGTTTGGTGAGGACCCCGGGACGGGTTAGGCTGGTGGCTCTTTTCGGCAGCGCCCCCTGAACGGGTGCTGTGCGCTCTCATGGATCGGAACGAACCGGGCCCTCGCGGCGACCGGGGCGGGACCCGCGCACGCGCGCTGCCGCGTTCCTGTCCCGCCGATCCCTCCGAGGTCGCCGCATGTCCACGACCGATTCCTCCGCCGTGCCCGTGAGCCCCGAACTCCGGGCCGAACGCGACCGCCTCGCCGCCGCCCGCGCCGCCCTGGACCGGATGCGGGAGGAGACCGAGGGCAGCGCGCTCGTCCTGGGCGACGTCGTCACCGACAAGGTCACCAACGCCGCCCTGCGCCGCGGCCGCGAGCGCCGCCTCGCGGCCCTGGCCGACGTCCCCGGGGCCCCGCTGTTCTTCGGCCGCCTCGACTTCGAACCGGGCACCGTCTTCCTGGACGACGCCGTGTCCGACGGCGCCGGAACCGCGGCTCCGGACCCCGACGCCGAGCCCGACCGGATCCACATCGGCCGCCGCCACGTCCACGACGCCGAGGGGCGCCCGATGGTCCTGGACTGGCGCGCCCCCATCTGCGTCGCCTACTACCGGGCCTCGCCCGGCGACCGGATGGACGTGCGCCTGCGCCGCCGCTACGGCTTCACCACGATCGACCACGGCCGCGACGCGGACCCGGAGGTGGTGCTCACCGCCTTCGAGGACGAGCCGCTCACCGTCGCCCGGAGCGGGGCCGAACAGCGCGCCAGCGCCCTGCTGGACGCGGAGATCGAACGCCCCCGCACCGGGCCCATGCGCGACATCGTCGCCACGATCCAGCCCGAGCAGGACGGCCTCGTCCGCGCCCCGCTCGGCACCACCCTGTGCGTGCAGGGCGCGCCCGGCACCGGCAAGACCGCCGTCGGCCTGCACCGCATCGCCTTCCTCCTCTACACCGAGCGCGAACGGCTCTCCCGCGCCGGCGTGGCGATCGTCGGCCCCAACCGCTCCTTCCTCTCCTACATCCGCGACGTCCTGCCCGCCCTCGGCGAGGTCGACGTCCACCAGACCACCGTCACCGAGATGCTCACCGCCGGGCTGCCCGAGCGGTCCCGCCCCGCCGCCGGGTGGGTGCGCCGGACCGAGGAGCCCCGCGCCGCCCGGATCAAGGGCCAGGCCCGCATGGCCGAGGTGGTCCGCCGCGACCTGTGGTCGCACCTGCGCACACCCGAGGAGGCGGTCATGGTCCGCCGAGGGTCGCGCCGCTGGCGCCTGTACCCCGAGGACCTGCGGCCCCTCCTCGACGAGCTGGCCGAACGCGGCGTCGCCTACGGCTCCGGGCGCGAACTCCTCTCCCACCGCATCGCCCACGCCGTGCTCTCCCTCATGGAGGCCCAGGGCGAGGTCTGCGACGACCGCACCCACGCGCAGGTGCGCCGCGACCCGGCCGTGAGGTCGGCCGTCACCGCCATGTGGCCCAAGGCCGACCCGCTCAAGCTGGTGCTCGGCCTGCTCACCGACCCCGAGCGCCTGGCCCGCGCGGCCGAGGGGCTGCTCACCGCCGAGGAGCAGGCCGCCGTCCTGCTGCCGGGAAAACCCCGCGGCCCCAAGACGGCGCTCTGGTCGGAGGAGGACCTGGCCCTGCTCGACGAGGCCGCCTCGCTCGTCGAGCGCCCCGCCGGGATCGGCCACATCGTGGTGGACGAGGCCCAGGACCTGAGCCCCATGCAGTGCCGGGCGATCGGCCGCCGCTGCGTGTCCGGCTCGCTCACCGTGCTCGGCGACATCGCCCAGGGCACCAGCCCCTCGGCGGCCGTCAACTGGTCCACGCTCCTGGAGCACCTGGGCAAGCCCACCGGCCACCTGAGCGTCCTGGACCGCGGCTACCGCGTCCCCGCCCAGATCATCGACTTCGCCGCCCGCCTGCTGCCCGCGATCGCCCCCGGGCTGGGCGCACCCGTCGCCGTGCGCCGCGCGCCCGGGGCACTGCGGATCACCCCCGCGGAGGGGAACCTGGCCGCGTCGGTCGCCGACGCCTGCCGCACCGCGCTCAGGGGGGAGGGCTCGGTCGGCCTCATCGCCGCCGACGCCGACCTGCCCGCCCTGCGCGAGGCGCTCGGGGCCGAGGGGCTGACCGCGCCGCTGCTGGGGGAAGCGGACGCCGGACCGGATGTGGGACGCCTGGTCGCGGTCCCCGCGAGCCTGGCCAAGGGCCTGGAGTTCGACGCCGTGGTGGTCGCCGAGCCCGCCGCCGTCGTCGAGGCCGAGGAACGCGGCGTCAACCGGCTCTACGTGGTGCTCACCCGCGCGGTGAGCACCCTGCACGTGGTGCACGCGCGCCCCCTGCCCGAGGCACTCCGCGACACCGAGGCGTGACGGCGGGCGGGAGCGCGTCCGGGGCGCGTGTTCGCCCCGGGCCGCCGGATCCGCGGTGCCCGGCGCGTGCGCGGCTCCCGCTTCGTCCCTCAGCGCTCGGCGCGGGCCCCCTGGGGCGTCCAGGACCGCTTCCACAGGCTGGGCAGCAGGCCCGCGGTGAGCAGCCACAGGGCCACCGTCACCAGGTGGACCCGTTGCAGGGCGCTGAACACGACCCCCGGGTCGCCGTCGCCCCCGCCCGCGTAGACCCGTACCGCCGCGACCAGGACGGCGATGGCACTGACCAGTTGGAGCGCGGCCACGACGGCCACCAGCGGCCACTTGCCGTCGCCCATCCGGCGCCGGTCCACCGCCAGCACGACCGCGCTCGCCAACGCGGCCAGGAGCGCGACCGCCGCGACGACGGCCTGGGTCGCCGTCGCCCCCTCCAGCCCCTCCGCCAGCGACTCCGTCGCGCACGGGACGTCCGTGGACACCACGCACGGCCCGGGGAAGAACGTGGTGGCCAGCGACGCCGCGCCGAACACGACCATGCACCACCACGACACCGCCAGGAGGTGGCCCGTCTTCTCCCTCGCGCCCAGCCCGAGCCCGATCCCGGCGGCGATCACCACCAGGATCGCCCCGATGCGGTGCGCGCTCTCCAGGAACCTGGCGAAGTCCGAGTTCTGGACGGCCAGGGCCCCCTGGGCCGCGCTGCCGCCGGGCAGCATGACCTCCACGGCCCACAGGCTGTACACGAGCGCGGCCACCACGGCCGCGACCCTCCCGTCCCTGTAGTCCCAGTGCAACTGCGTGGAGTGCGACATCGTGCTTCCTGCTTTCCACGAACGTTCCCACGCCCCCCGTGGAGACATCCCCCGGAGGGCACGTGGCCGAACCACCGCTGTGCCGCCATCCCCTACCCGTGGTGCCCTGTCTCACCCAACTCGCGTCGGCACTGTTATCCACGGGTGCGTGTTCACACGGCATCATCGGGGGACACCGGCGGAATACGCGGGGCAGGGACGGCCGACGAGAAGGGCGCACGCATGGACGGCGCATCCACGACGCGATGGGTGATCGTGGGGGTCGACGGCACGGAATCCAGCCGCCACGCGTTGGAGTGGTCGGCGCACCAGGCGATGCTGCGCGGGCTCGGGGTCCGGATCGTCGCGGCCGCGGGGCCGCTGGCCTCCGTCGGCGTGTTCGCGGGGCACGCGCACGCCGACCCCGACGTCGCCCCGGACGTGCTCCCCGACGAGGTCGACGCCCAGGGGGCCGAGTCCCTGCTGGAGTACGCCGGGGACTGGGTGGCGCGGCTCTTCCCCGAGCTGCGGGTGCAGAAACGGCTCTCGTACGCCCGCCCGGTGGAGGCCCTGCTCGCCGAGGCCTCCGCGGAGGGCGCCGTCGCCGTGGTGGTCGGCTCACGCGGGCTGAGCGGGATCGTGGCCGCGTTCGTCGGCTCCGTCGGCATCGAGCTGGCCGCCCGAGCCCCCGTCCCGGTGATCGTGCTGCCCCGGGAGCACGCGTCCGCGCACGGCGTGCGGGGCCGGGTGATCGTGGGCATCGACGGGTCCGAGCCCAGCAGGCGCGCGGTGGACTTCGCCTTCGCGCAGGCCGACTTCGCCGACACCGAACTGGTCGCGGTGAGCGCCTGGCAGCCGCTGGTGGCCTTCGCCGCCGCGACCGGGCCCATCCCGCCCGAGCTGTTCGACGACGCGACCGCCGCCGAGGCCGCACGGCAGGCGCTGGAGGAGGAGCTGGCCGGGCCCCGCACGCGCCACGCCGGTGTGCCGGTGCGCACCCGCGTCGTGCGCGCCCACCCGGTGATCGCCCTGCTGGAGGAGGCCACCCCCGCCGACCTCATCGTGGTCGGCTCGCGCGGGCGCGGGGGCTTTCGCGGGCTGCTGCTCGGATCGGTGAGCCACTCCGTCCTGCACGGTGCCAGGGGACCCGTCGCCATCCTGCGCTGATCCGGTCCGGCGCCGCCCCTGCCGCTCCCACCTGCGTTGACACGCCTTCACTCCCAGGTCCTGGCGGCACAGGTCCAGTGCCCGCGTCCGGGCCCCGGACGCGGAGTGTGACGAACAGCACGGTGTGTCGATCGCGGTATGCGGTTCCCCCTTCTGACAGGGGAACCGGTTCCGAGCAGCACCGGAACAGTCCTCGTTCGTGCGCGTACGTACTCGGTGGTAGACCACGCGGAACCCTTACCGCACAGGGAAAGCCGTCCTCCCGTTGCGAGTTCTGTAGACCATTGGCCTAAACCAATTGGTCACTGCGGGGGATCGTCGTTCATGATGCGAGAGATCTCGACCTTGAGAAGGAGCCGCTGTGACTGCCGTGGATACCGACGTGGACGCGCCGACCAAACACGAGGAGCTCGCCTCCTGGGTGCGGGAGGTCGCCGAGCTCACGCAGCCGGACGAGATCGTGTGGTGTGATGGGTCCGAGGAGGAGTGGACCCGTCTGACCGACCAGCTGGTCGAGCAGGGCACCTTCGTCCGCCTCAACCCGGACAAACGCCCCAACAGCTTCTACTGCAAGTCCGACCCGAGCGACGTCGCGCGCGTGGAGGACCGCACCTTCATCTGTTCCGAGCGCGAGAGCGACGCGGGCCCCACCAACAACTGGATCGCCCCCGACGAGATGCGCGCCACCTTCGGCGAGGTATTCCGGGGCGCCATGCGCGGCCGCACCATGTACGTCGTGCCCTTCTGCATGGGACCGCTGGGCGGCGCCATCTCCCAGCTCGGGGTCGAGATCACCGACTCCCCGTACGTCGTGGTGTCCATGCGCGTCATGGCCCGCATGGGCAGCGCCGCCCTGCGCCTGATCGAGGAGCGCGGCGAGTTCGTCCGGGCCGTCCACTCCGTGGGCGCCCCGCTGGAGCCCGGCCAGCAGGACGTCGCATGGCCCTGCAACTCCACCAAGTACATCTCGCACTTCCCCGAAACCCGTGAGATCTGGTCCTACGGCTCGGGCTACGGCGGCAACGCCCTGCTCGGCAAGAAGTGCTACGCGCTGCGCATCGCCTCGGTGATGGCCCGCGACGAGGGCTGGCTCGCCGAGCACATGCTCATCCTCAAGGTCACCCCGCCCAAGGGCCGGTCGCACTACGTCGCCGCCGCCTTCCCGAGCGCCTGCGGCAAGACCAACCTGGCCATGCTCCAGCCGACCATCCCCGGCTGGAAGGTCGAGACGGTGGGCGACGACATCGCCTGGATGCGCTTCGACGAGCAGGGGCAGCTGCGCGCCATCAACCCCGAGGCCGGGTTCTTCGGTGTCGCGCCCGGCACCGGCGAGAAGACCAACGCCAACGCCGTGGAGACCCTCTGGGGCAACAGCATCTTCACCAACGTCGCCCTGACCGAGGACGGCGACGTGTGGTGGGAGGGCCTCACCGAGGAGCCGCCCGCGGGCCTCACCGACTGGAAGGGCCGTCCCTGGACGCCCGGCTCGGGTGAGCCCGCCGCCCACCCGAACTCCCGCTTCACCACCCCGGCCGGGCAGGCGCCGACCATCGCCGACGAGTGGGAGGACCCGGCGGGCGTGCCGATCTCGGCCATCCTGTTCGGCGGGCGCCGCGCCACCGCCGTGCCGCTGGTCACCGAGTCCTTCGGCTGGCAGCACGGCGTCTACCTGGGCGCCAACGTCTCCTCGGAGAAGACCGCCGCCGCCGAGGGCTCCGTGGGCGAGCTGCGCCGCGACCCCTTCGCCATGCTGCCGTTCTGCGGCTACAACATGGGCGACTACTTCGCCCACTGGGTGAGGCTGGGCCAGGGTGCCGACGAGGCCAAGCTGCCTCGGATCTTCTACGTCAACTGGTTCAAGAAGGACGCTGAGGGCCGCATCGTCTGGCCCGGGTTCGGCGAGAACAGCCGCGTCATCAAGTGGATCGTCGAGCGCCTGGAGGGCGAGGCCGAGGCCGTCGAGACCCCGATCGGCTACCTGCCCGTGGCCGGTGGCATCGACACCGAGGGGCTGGACGTCTCCGACGAGGACATGGACTTCGTGCTCGACGTCGACCGCGAGGTGTGGAAGCGGGAGGCCGCGCTGGTACCGGAGTTCTTCAAGACCTTCGGCGACCACCTGCCCGGCGAGCTGTGGGACGAGTACCACGCCCTGCTGGACCGCCTGGAAAGCCGGTAACGACCGCGACGGGGGCGTGACAGCCCCCTGACCAGGGCCCCCTTCCGCGCACGGGGCCCGCGAAGAGGGGCGCGGGCACGACGGTGCCCGCGCCCCTTGCGCGTGTGGCCGGTCGTGCGGTCACCAGACGCCGCGCATCACCGGGAGTGTCGACGGGGCGTGATCGTTGCCTGTGGGCAACTGTTGTCGTCGGGGCCGGTTCCGGCCACCCCGTACACCAGAGCACGAAGTTATCAGCCGACGCACGTAACACCCTGTTTTCCTAGGCGTTCGCGCTCACGTGCACGAACGCGGTCACTCTCCGTTTCCCCCACTGTCAAACTTCCCGAAGGACCTTTTCACCCAGGGTCACGCCCTTCACCCTGGGCTCATGGTGATCGCGCGGCGACATTCCGTAACGTACCGGGTGCCTGAGCCACCCGGAAACGGACCCTCGGGGCCGTCATGACCGGGTGTTCCCCGTGCACATCCCTACCCTGGGAGCGATCCCCCTCGTGAGAAGGCACATCCCCTGGTCCCTGGCGGCCTGTACGGCCGTCTCCACCCTCGTGCTGGGGCTGTTGTCCGCGCCCCCGGCCCTGGCCGACACTGATCCGCACTCACCCGCCGATCGCACCGTCCCGGTCCCCGAAATCTGGGAGCCGGGCGAGGCCAACACCGAACCCGTGGGCGGAGAACCCCCCAACGAACCCTGGGCCCCGCCCGGATCCGAAGACGAAGCCGAAACCTTCGCCCAGGACCCCGAGGCCCGGGTGATCAGCTGTGGTCACGGCGATGCCCGCGGTATCCAGTCCTGGTACCCGTTGGAGCGCCACCAGATCAGCGACCGCATGGAGTTGGCGGTCAACACCCACAACGGCAACCTCGTCGTGCGCCACCGCAACCTGACCATGGCCGGGACCGGCCTGGACCTGTCGGTGTCCAGCTTCTACAACTCCGAACCCCTCTACGGCGGTTGGAGCCTGTCCCACGGCCAGGACGTGGGTCTGCGCATCTACAGCAACGGCATCTTCTTCCAGGGCCCCTCCGGGTACTGCGAGGAGTTCGACATCGAAGAGGACGGCTCCTTCACCCCGCCCCCAGGGCTCAACGCCGAACTGGAGGAGCTGTCCAATGGCCACTACGCGCTGACCTTCCACCGAGGCGAGTACGAGGACCAGGTGTGGACCTTCAACGCCAACGGGTGGCTGTACTCCCAGGCCGACCGCAACGGCAACACCCACCGGATGCGCTACGACACCAACTGGAACCTGGTCTCGGTCGTGGACACCCAGGACCGGGTCACCACCTTCGACTGGGACAGCGGAGCTATCCCGACCATCACCGACCCGGTCGGTGAGACGGCCACGTCCTACGCCTCGAACGAAGACGGCACCTCCACGCTGACCGATCGCGCGGGCCAAGACATCGAGTTCGGCTACCACGAGAGCGAGAACGGCCCCGGCGGCAGACTGCTGACGTCGATCACCGACGCCACCGGCGCGGTGTGGAAAATCGCCTACAACGATGACGGTGACGTGGCCAGCCTGACCGTGCCCGATAGCAGCGAGGACGGGGCCACCACCTCCTACTCCTATGCCGAGAGCGGGTGGAACAACCCCGAGACCACGGTCACCGACCCCGAAGGTGGCGAGTCCACTCTGGAGTTCGACGACCGGGGACGGCAAACCTCGGCGACCGACCAGGTCGGTAACACCCGCTCCCAGACCTGGACGGCGAACTCGGACGTGGCCACCACCACCGACGCCCTGCAAGCCTCGGTGACCTATGAGCACGATGAGTTCAACAACCTCATCGGCACTGAGTTGCCCACGGGAGCCGCCACGTCGGTCGGGTTCACCGACACCGCCAACCCGGCCAAGCCCACCAGCGTGACCACCCCGGACGGGGACACGTTGGAGATGTCCTACGACGACGCGGGCAACCTCACCTCCGCCGTGCAGGAGGAGATGGACATCGAAGTGGCCGACATCCGGTACCACTCCAACGGGTTGGTCAACCAGGTCATCGACGCCAACGGCAACACCACCGACTACTCCTACGACCGTGCCGGGAACATGACGGCGATGGACGAGCCGGGGCCGATGGGCACCACCCAATACGGCTACGACTCCCTGTCCCGGGTCACCTCGGTCACCGACGGCAACGGTGTGACCTTGGAGTACGGCTACGACCGCCTCGACCGTGTGGTCCGCATCGCCCACGGCGGCCAGGTCTTGCAGGCCATCGAATACGACGGCAACGGCCGCCAGGTGGCCACGCACACCGACCAGGCGACGGTGGAGCACTCCTACAACGGCCGCGGCGACCTGCTCGAAACCGTGCGCACCGACTCGGCCGGGAGCGAGACGACCACCTACGCCTACGACGCCGCGGGCAACGTCACCGAGATGGTCGAACACGGCAAGACCACGACTTACGGCTACGACGCCGCGTTCCGGCTGTCCTCGCTGGTCGACCACACGGGCGTGGAGACCACCTTCACCAGCGACGAGAACAACCGCCGCACGTCCATCACCCACCCGGACGGAGCTGTGGAGGAGCGCGCCTATGACGACTCGGGGCGGTTGACCGGTATCACCACCACCGGGACGGCTGGTCAGAGCTTGGTCGAGGCGTCCTACTCCTACGACGACGACGGCGCCGACAGCGACCAGCTCCAGTCGCGCACCGTCCAAGGTGAGACCGAGACCTTCACCTACGACGGCCTGGACCGGCTCACCAGCGACGGCACCACCGACTACACCTACGACGACGTCGGCAACCTGCTCACCGCCGGGGCTGAGGAGTTCGCCTACAACGACGCCGACCAGCCCACTTCGGCTCGCGGCGCGCAGGTGGGTCACGATGAGGCCGGGAACATGACCTCGCGGGGTGAGTACGTCTACGAGTACTCGGTGACCAACCAGACGCTGCGCTCCGACGACGGTGAGGGCGAGCTGGCTTCGTGGTTGAGCTATGACACCACCGACCAGACCCAGATGCGCGGCGTCACCGACGTGCACGAGGGCACCCGGGTGGAACGGCAACTGTCCAACACCGCGCTCGGGGTCACCAACATCGCCTCCGACGGCGAGCGCACCAGCTTCGTGCGCGACCCCGAGGGACGCCTGGTCTCGATGGTGGCCTGGGACGGCAACGAGCGCTTCCACTACACCCTCGACCAGCAGAACACTGTGCTGGCGCTGACGTCTGAGGGTTCGGAGGCTGAGTCCCCGGACGTGGTCTATGACTACAGCCCTTACGGCGAGCGGTCTTCTGAGAGCCTGGAGGGGACCGAGGCGGCGGCGTTGAGCCCGTTCGGGTTCACCGGCGCCTACCAGTTCCAGGACGGCACGGTGCATCTGAACCACCGCTTCCACAGCACGTTCACGATGGGCTTCACCCAGCCGGACCCCTCCCGGCAGGAACTCAACAACTACAACTACGCCCAGTGCGACCCCATCAACAACACCGACCCCACCGGACTCAATTCTTGCAACGAAGCGATCAACGGTTTCATTCTGGGGCTTATCGTCACGGGGCTTTCGTTTCCCTTTGCCGCCACCCCGATGGGCTTTGTTGCTGCCATTGGATCCGGGCTCATTGTGATCAGCCAAGTGCAGGCGATCGATCGGGCATGCGGAGGTCGAATCTCAGCCAGCATGACGACCTAGTATAGTTTCTGCCTCCACCTCCCTTCGGGGAGGTGGAGGCAGAAGTTCTTCTGCAGGGGAAGCATGATATGAAAAAAGAACGAATGCGGAATATATATCTTGCCTTTGTGGCATTGGTAGTATTAGTTCTATTTTTCGCAATAAACTTTAGGCAGAGTGGCGATGTCTGGGGGGCTACTTTGGTCGCCCTTGGGCTATTGGTGGTAATGTCTGCGTCTGGTCTCATATTCTGGGCTGTGCGTGGGGTGGTTAGAAAGAATAGAGAATAATGTAATATCCAACTGTTCTGGAACCTAGTTTCCCGTGTGTGCTGGCTCTGGCCGCTGAGGGGTCGGAGGCTGAGTCCCCGGACGTGGTCTATGACTACAGCCCCTACGGCGAGCGCACCTCTGAGAGCCTGGAAGGGACCGCAGCTGCGGCGTTGAGCCCGTTCGGGTTCACCGGCGCCTACCAGTTCCAGGACGGCACGGTGCACCTGAACCACCGCTTCCACAGCACGTTCACGATGGGCTTCACCCAGCCGGATCCGTCCCGGCAGGAACTCAACAACTACGCCTACGCCCAGTGCGACCCCATCAACTTGATGGATCCGACCGGTCTCGTTTCTTGTACTGAACAGGCCATAGCCGGGCTTGTTGTTGCAGGCCTGTTCCTTCTCAGTACTTTCTTCATTGCGAGTACAGGCGGAGCGGCACTATTCTTCATTACTGGGGCGGCCACACTGTGGGGAGCGACCTTCTATCAGCGAGGTGGATGCCCTCCTGCTGGCCGGTTGCTGTGAAATAGTGAAACCAACAATAAAAGACGGAGAAGCCGAGAGGTATTGAAGAGAAAAAAAGGAGTACAACCGGTAGAAGCGGCAGTTTTTTCCGTGGTGGCGCTTTCAGGAGCCGCAGTCAGCTTCCTGTATGGCGCATGCATTCCTGCGGCAATATTGCTCTGCATCTCTATTGCGTGCATCGTCGTTCTTTTCTTTTCCGCCACCCAGAAGAACGCATCGAGCAAAGACGAATAATAAAATATCGCAAGTGAGGTCTTTTCTCACTGACTGCGGGGGTCTGTCTGGGGCCATAAGATTCAGGCAGGCCCTCGGCACTACTCCTGCATGCACTCGAACACAACGAGGGCCCTCGATAAAGTGGTTTTTCCTTTCATTTCTTAGGGGAGACGGTCGCGTAAGAGCCCGGAGAGTGCAACGGTGGTGTAATCCAGCACGTTCAGGTTCACGTGTGCCTGCCAGCCCCAGGACGGCACAGTGCGCCTGAATCACTGGCTCCCACGACACCAAGACCCTCTACCCGGCCGAGGAGAACACCATGACCAGCCATCCACTGACCGCTGGAGATCTGCGCCGGGCCCTGAGCGATCTGCCCGACGACACACCCGTGCGCGCCCTCATCACCGCCCCCAGCGCTGACTACGTCGAACTGCACGTACTCACCAAGGTCAAGACTGATCAGCTCACCGTCACATGGAGATCGGGTCCGGTGTATCAGGGGCGCCCTTATCTTCGTCTGAACATGCGCCTCCAGCAAGGCACCGAGCACCACACCCTGACCGAGCCCGCTACCACCCAGGAACGGGTTGACGAAACCCGGAAATAGGACACTGGAACGGAACTGCGCCGCAAGAAGAAGGAGTGACCTCCGGTGAGGGGGGCGCGGGCACGACGGTGCCCGTGCCCCCTTCTCATGCGGTCACCAGACGCCGCGCAGGCTCCGGGGCGGTTCGGCGTCGAAGGCGGCCCAGACGTGGGTGCCGAGGCCGTAGCGGCGCGGAAAGGCGAAGCAGGCCCACGTGCGGGAGAGCTGGCTCACCAGCAGGAGTCCGCGCTGGCCCTCCGCCACCTCCCACTCCTCGTCGGTGCGCTCGGCGGGGACACGAGGCAAAGTGGAGCCGCCCGCGTCGCTGACGGTCAGGCGCAGCGTGCGCTCGTCCGGCATGGACAGGGTGCGAGTGACCCCGTCTTCCGGACGGGCGTACTTGCAGGAGTTGGCGACGAGTTCGCTGGCCACGAGTTTGACGGTCTCCACCAGGTCCGGGTCGAACCCGGTCAGGTCGCGGGCGAGTTCGGAGCGGACCCGGGCGAGTTCGGACAGGTCGCAGGCGTAGCCGCGGTGGCCCCAGAAGGCGAACGGGCCGGGAGTCGGTACCGGGTCGTGGACGAGTGCGTTGGTCATACCGCCACCCCGTCCGCGTACCGGGCGGGTGCGGCGGCGAGGAGGTCGCCGATGGGAACGGGCTCGGGGGCCGGAACCGCGACTGGAACCGGAGGCGGTGCCGGAACCGGAGGCGGGGCCTGGGCCGGGACGTGAACGGGCCCGTGCGTCCACGCGCGCAGTCGTATGGTGGCCTCGGCCTGGACGCGGGAGAGGTCGCGCTCGCGTTCGCGTTCGCGTTCGCGTTCGCGGGCGGCGTAGTAGGGCCTGACCAGGGCGATGTCGTCGGCCGGGAAGATCTCCGGGGCGGATGCCAGGCGTGGAGCGGGCACCGGGCGCGGAGCGGGACGCGGGGCCCTGCGCTGCGGGGTCGGGGGCCTGCTGGCCCGCGCGGAAGCGGGGGCGGGAGCCGGGGCGTAGCGGCGGACCCGGGTGGAACGGCGACGTCGGGCGGCGGCCGAGTGGCGTCCGCGCGCGGGGATGAAGAGGGATGTCACCAGACCCAGGGCACGGGTGAGAAGGGCAGCGCTAAACTGGCGCATGCTGGCAGTTCCTTGTCTTAAGAGTTTGGTGTGCTGGCCACGACCCCGGGCGGTAGGTAACCGTCGCGGGGTCTTTCGTGTTCAGTTGTGTGTTCGGGGAAAGATTAGGGGATTGCAAGAGGAGCGGATAATGCTACGGGGGAGTAGGCTTCGAAAAACGTGCGTAGATGAGCCGTATGTGCTGGTCAGGGTCTTGGGTGGAGCGTGGAAAATCTGGCTACCCAGGTTTTATGAGCTGCTCAAATATTCCGATTTGGTGGTTTTGCCCATGCTTTTTCGGGCATGCAAAATCCCTCGTCCTGAACGGACCACTCTTCACAGGCGTTCTTGCGCAGCCTCTCGCAAGCCCACAGCCTCCTGGTACCCATCCACATCAGCCAGGAGGTGGCGCAACCGGCTCTTCGTGGTCTCTCGCAATCCCCCGACAGGTACCGTCTCCAACACCCGTACCCCCAGTTCGGCCGCGCTTTCCCCGTCCCTAACCGCCGCCTGTGCGCGTGCCAGCACCACCATGGCCGCAGCCCACCCCGGTGATCCCACTCGCTTCAGCCTGGCTGACGTGTCAGCGTGGGAAGCGGCTTCAGCCGGGTCATGGCCCAACGCGGCCTCCGCCAGATGTAGTTCGAACTCCGCCCGGTCGAACCCGAAGCGGCCTGGTGCTTCTTCGGCGGTATCCATGTGCCGACGTGCTGAGATGATCGACCGGCGGACCTCGTTATGGTCCTCCAACGCGGCGAGCGGGCGTAGACGACACCACGCGGTGATCTGAGCGCGACGCAACGGGGTGTCCGCGAACCGGACGGCCTGGTCCGCCAGCTCCAACGAGTCCTCTGCCCGGTTCCGCCCCATCGTCACCATGGACTGGGCACCCAACGCCCATCCCGCCAACCACCGCTTCGACCAGGCCGTGGCGTACCTGATCACGGCCATGGAGAAGCACGGACAGCAGCTCGGCCTCGGCTGTGGGCCCCTGGTCGACATCGCCGTGCACGGGTTCATTCTCGACACGGTGAACTACCGCGATTTCTGTGAGCGTCACTTCGGCCGGTACCTGGAGCACGTGCCCGAGATCGAGTTCAAGTACGACGGGTCGGTGACCAAGACCGCCCACATCATCGAGAACAACGGGTTCACCGTGGACTGGCCCCTGTGGGACCGCGATGCCGCCAAGTGCACCCCCTGCTACCACGGTTCCGATTGCCACTGATCCCGGCTGAACACCCCCGGCCCCCTCACGGGTGTCGGGGTTTTCTCATGAAACCCCTGCCCCACGACCATGCTGGTGGTTACCGTGTGACTGGTCCTGACCACACTCCCCAGGGGCCACACGATGACCGTCACCGACCTGACCACTTACTGGGACCGCTACGCCAGCCAGCTCCCCACCCCGAACCGTGAGGACGCGCTCAAGGACGCTCTGCGGTGGTGCCAGTACGACGACCACGGGCCTGGCCCCGAACTCCTCGGTGAACCCGTAAGCGCCCTGGAACTGGGGTGTGGCCGTGGGGACGCGGTCGCGGCCCTGGCTGCCACGGGGGTGGAGGCCACCGGCGTGGACCTGTCGGGTGAGCACATCCAGGCAGCCAACCAGTGGTGGGGCGACGTGCCCGGTGTCCGGTTCGTCCAGGAAGATGTCGTGGACTACCTGTCCCGTAGCGAGCAACGGTGGGACGTGGCGTACTCGATGTGGGGTGCGGTGTGGTTCACCGACCCGGAGGCGCTGTTGCCGCTGGTGCGGCAGCGGCTCAACCCGGGCGGGCGGTTGGTGTTCGCCCACGCCCCCGCTGTCACCGGCGCATACGGGGTGCAGGGGATGTATGCGAACGGGTTCCGAGGTCGCCAGGTGTGGGTGCACCGATGGGCCTACGAACCTGGAGCGTGGGAGGAGATCCTGACCGGACACGGGTTCAGCCGGGTACGGGTGTGGGAGGAACCGGCTCCGGAAGCCGACCATGTGGGGACCCTCATCGGGGTCGCCACCCGATAGTTCCTGTGCCTTCGGTCGGTGTCGGCATCCCAGGGAAGCCTCAGCCGGTGTCCAGATGGACCAGGCCCCTGTCAACTCGTCTGACGGGGCCTGGTAACGCCTCTTGCTACTCGCTGCGCACCGCGCTCAGCAAAGCCGTCCACTCGGAAGCTGGGGCGGTGAGGTGTCCGGCCTCGCGGTGGACGGTGTCGCGGACGTCAGCGCCGGAGGCGTGTTCGCGGACCTCGACGCACTGGCTTCCGTTGCTGCTGTAGCTGCTCTTGTGCCACTTCTGCACGGCTTCTCCTCGGCTGGGATCAGACGGCGGAGGTCTTCACCCCGCGCAGGAACGATGCCCAGGAGTCGGCGGAGTACTCGATGTGTCCGGCCTCGCGGTGGACGGTGTCGCGGACGTCGGCGCCGGAGGCGTGTTCGCGGACCTCGACGCACTGGCTTCCACTGTCGCTGTAGCTGCTCTTGTGCCACTCGTCGCTCATGATGCTTCCAATTCCCTCAACAGCTGCCGGGACTCTCTAGCGGGCAGCGCGGACGCCAGTCCCTTTCTTACCAGCGTCTCCATACGCGGATGGCTATCGGACTCCAGGATGACGTTTCCAGCGATGTAGTCACTGGAGACGGCGACTCCCCCGTCAAACAGTCGGAAGAGTTGGACGGGCGCTGTCACTCCCAGCATGAAGACTCCCGGTGGCAGCAAGTGAACCTCCACCTTGCCCCCGTCCATCAGCTGCAGCAGGTGTGCCGCTTGTTCCCGCCGTACCTGGTCAGGTGTGCAGGCCAGCGCGCTGTGCGGGAACACGGCGGTCACCAGTGGGTTGTGGTGATGTTCGCGCAACACTTTGAGTCGACTGCATCGACCGTTGGTCCAGTGGTCGACGTCGGCATCCGAGGCCAGGGGTTGACCGTCTTTGAACACCAGTCGCGCGTAGGACTCGCATTGGAGCAGGCCAGGCACGAGCGTTGGCAACAAGTAGTCGATGGCCACAGCCTGTTCCTGCAACCGGGCCACGTTCAACTGCCACACCGGCAGTTCCGTCCCCGAGGTTTTCTTCCGCCACGCCTTGAGAAGCCTGCCGTCCGCCTTGAGCATCCGGTCCAGGGTCTCGGCGGTCTCCACGCTGGGTGTGAACTTCCCCGCCTCCCATCTGGACACGGACGCGGGCGACGTGCCTATGTCGAAAGCCAACTGTTTCTGCGTTCTCCCTGAGAAATCGCGAAACGTCGTGAGCAGGGAGGGGAAGTGATCTTGCGTCACCCTGCACAACTTACAGAGCCGTTGCGCTCCCTGTCATCCGTTCTCCCAAAAACGACAGACGGTGGAGATATCCCAAGCCCTGTGACCAGGGTGGACGCAGGTCACGAACCCGCAGGTAATTGCGTCCTGTTCGTGGCGATGTTCCGGAGGATGGTGATTTCAGGTGGGATCAGTGACAAGCATGCAATCGCGTCGGGGTGGTTCGGGTTCCGGTTCCCAGGACGGCGGCGGCACCGGCCGGTATCCGCTGCCCCGCAGGGGTGTGGACCCCCGCGACAGGGCGCCCCTGGTGCTGGACCAGCGCTGGAGCAGCCTCGGTTCCGCGCTCATCATCGCGGGGCGTCCCGACCAGGCTGCCCTGCTGCGCCGCAGGATCTCCGCGCTCTCCGCCCTGTCGCCGCTGGCGAGGGAAGCGGCCCAGGAACTGGCCAGCGAGGTGTTCAACAACGCGATCGCGCACACGCGCAGCGGCCTGTCCGGGGGCGAGGTCATCGTGAGCGTGCACCGGCTTCCGGGCCGCGTGCAGGTCAAGATCACCGATCAGGGGCCGATCGGCGAGGACTCCGTCACCACACCGTGCGTGCGGCCCCCCGATCCGCTGCGTGTGGGCGGGCTGGGGATGCGCCTGGTCGCCGCGCAGGCCAGCCGGTGGGGCACGCTCCACGAGGACGGCCGGACCACCGTCTGGTTCGAGATCGACCGGCCCGACCGCGGTTCCGACCGGTCAGTCAGGCACGTCGAGCGGTGACCCCGTCCCCCGACAGGAGCACGGTCCTCACGGATGCCCGAGCCTCCTGCCGCAGTCCGCCCGACCCCGCCCGCACCGCCCGAGCCGTGCCCCGCATCGAAACGCAGCACCATGACCGATTGACGAAGGGAAAACCATGACCACTCCCCCCAACGAGGACCGACAGGAACCGACCTCGGCCCAGGCCGTTTCTCCGCTGCGGTTCGTCTGGTTGGAGATCACCGGCAAGTGCCAGCTTGAGTGCGCCCACTGCTACGCCTCCAGCGGCCCGGACGGCACCCACGGCGTCATGACCAAGCAGGACTGGCGGAGGGTGATAGACGAGGTGTCCGCCAGCGGGGCGGGCATGGTGCAGTTCATCGGTGGTGAGCCCACGCTCCACCCCGACCTGGAAGAACTGGTCACGCACGCTCTGACCAGGGGGCTCGATGTCGAGATCTACACCAAC
>NZ_CBDRFA010000047.1:0-65813 GCF_965343085.1 Nocardiopsis synnemataformans
TCCAGATCCTCGTGCGTCGCGAACTCCACGACGATCCTGCCCTTGCGTTTGCCCATGTTGACCTTCACCGTGGTGTCCAGCCGGTCGGAGAGGCGGGACGCCCACTCCTCGACCTGGGGAGGGTTGGCGGTCCGGGTGGGGGCGCGGCGGACCTTCTCCTCCTCGGGCTCCTCCCGCAGGGCGACCATCTCCTCCAGGGAGCGGACCGAGATGCCCTCCTCCACCACCCGGGCGGCCAGCCGGTCCTGGAGGTCGGGGTCCTCGACCTTCAGCAGCGTCCGCGCGTGCCCGGCGCTGAGCACGCCCGCGGCCACGCGCGTCTGCACCTTCGGCGGGAGGGTGAGCAGCCGCAGGGTGTTGGTGATGTGCGAGCGGGACCGGCCGATCCGCTGGGCCAGCTCCCCGTGGGTGGCGCCGAAGTCGTCCAGCAGCTGCTTGTAGGCGGCCGCCTCCTCCAGGGGGGTGAGCTCCTGCCGGTGCAGGTTCTCCAGGAGCGCGTCGCGGAGCAGCTCGTCGTCGTCGGTGCTCCGAACGATGGCGGGGACGCGGGTGAGCCCCGCCTCCTTGCTGGCCCGCATCCGGCGCTCGCCCATGATGAGCTCGTACCGGTGGCCGCCCTCACCCTCCAGCTTGCGCACGACGATGGGCTGGAGCAGGCCGACCTCGCTGATCGAGTCCCGCAGCTCCTCCAGGGCCTGGTCGTCGAAGTACTTCCGCGGCTGCCGGGGGTTGGGGATGATCGAGCTGAGCTCGACCTCCTCCAGATACGTCCCGTCGGGCAGGGCTTCCACCCGTGGCTCGACGGGCTGTGTCTCCTCCTCGGAGACGGGGGCAGGGGCAGGGGCCGCCGGCCCCTGCGGGATGAGTGCCCCCAGTCCCTTGCCCAGTCCGCGCCGCTGCTGGCTCACCGGCACCTCCACACTCCTCTTCCGCTTGTCAGACCTTGGCCCTGTGGGCGATCTCCCGGGCGGCTTCCAGGTAGGCCACCGCGCCGGTGGAAGCCGGGTCGTAGGTCATCACCGACTGGCCGTAACTGGGTGCCTCGGACACCCGGACGCTCCGGGGGATCAGCGTCTCCAGGACGGTGTCCTTGAAGTGCGAGCGCACCTCGTCGGCCACCTGCTGGGAGAGCCGGGTCCGGCCGTCGTACATCGTCAGCAGGATGGTGCTGACCGCCAGCCCCGGGTTCAGGTGGGACTGGACGAGCTCCACGTTGCGCAGCAGCTGACCCAGACCCTCCAGGGCGTAGTACTCGCACTGGATCGGGATCATGACCTCGTCGCACGCCACCATCGCGTTGACCGTCAACAGGCCGAGCGAGGGCGGGCAGTCGATGAGGATGTAGTCCAGGTCCGAGGTGTCGTAGGCGGCGAAGGCCCGCTTGAGCCGGGCCTCGCGCGCGACGAGCGAGACCAGTTCGATCTCGGCGCCCGCCAGGTCGATGGTCGCGGGGGCGCACCACAGGTTGGGGATGTCCGGGACCGGCTGGGCGAGCTTGCGGATCTCCTCGTCCTCCACCAGGCAGTGGTAGATGGACCGGGTCTGGTTGTCGCGCTCCATGCTGAGGGCGGTGGACGCGTTGCCCTGCGGGTCGAGGTCCACCACGAGGACGCGTTGTCCGTGCATCGCCAGGGCGGCCGCGATGTTGACCGTCGTGGTGGTCTTGCCGACGCCGCCCTTCTGGTTGGCCACACTGATCACCCGGCAGTCCTTGGGCCGGGGCCAGATGTCGTCGGGTCCGCGAACCGCCCTGGCCTCGTGGGCCGCACGGGCGAGCGGAGTGTCGGGAACCCCGGACGGTGTTTCACGTGAAACATCGAGCAGGTCTCCGTAGGAGGATGTTTCACGTGAAACACCGGGGTTGTCGGATGGGTTCACGAAGGAGTTCACCTCTTCCGTCCGCGCTTCTTCTTGCCGCCGCGCGCCTTCGACGCCGGCGGACCACCGGTCACCGTGACGCGAACGACCGTGGTAGCGGGATCGACTTTACCCCGCCCCACCCTGATCACATCGCTAACGCTGGGCCGCAGTTTTGAAACGTCTTTCTCCGCGGCGGCCAGTTCGGCCTCCGCCTGCTCCCCCTTGAGCGCCAGCAGGCTGCCGCCCTCACGCAGGAGGGGCAGGGACCACCCGGCGAGTCGGCTCAGGGGGGCGACCGCGCGGGCGGTGACGAAGTCGGTGTGGACCTCTCCGTGCGCCTCCTCGGCGCGACCGCGCCGCACCTCCACGTTGGGCAGCTCCAGGAGTTCCACGGCCTCGTTGAGGAAGACCGTCCGGCGCAGCAGCGGCTCCAGCAGCACCATGCGGATGTCGGGTCGCAGCAGGCCGAGCACCAGGCCGGGCAGCCCGGCGCCCGAGCCGACGTCCACCACCTCCGCGCCCTCGGGAAGCAGCTCCTCCACGACGGCGCAGTTGATGAGGTGCCGCTCCCACAGGCGGGGAACCTCGCGCGGGCCGATCAGCCCCCGGCGTACCCCGTCGTCGGCGAGCAGTTCGGCGTAGCGCCGCGCCGTCGGCAGGGAGGTGCCGAAGACCGCCTCCGCCTCCGCCGGGGGAGCGGGGAGCGCGGCGCCGGGCTCCTCAGTGCCCGAGGTCATCGGTCACCACCTGTGAACTCGTCCATCATCACTTCCATGTCGGTTCGCCACGGCGTCCGCGCACACGGCGGGACCGGTGGGCGAAGGGGGACGCGCAGCGGCGCGGAGAAAAAGGGATCCACCCTGAATCCTACGCGCGGGAGGACACCGCGGTTTCACGTGAAACATCCGCGGTCCCCGCTTCTGCCTTCCCCCTCGGCGGTCCGGCCACACATGGCGAGAAGTCGACAGAGCCACATGCCGACACAGGAAGAGGCCAACACAGGAAAAGGGGGTGGCGATGTTTCACGTGAAACATCGCCACCCCCTCCGGGGTGTCCGTACCTAGGAGGCGGGCTGCACCACCACGTAGCGGTTGGGCTCCTCGCCCTCCGACTCGCTGTGCAGACCGGCTGCGGCCACCGCGTCGTGCACGACCTTGCGCTCGAACGGGGTCATCGGCTCCAGCGGCTGGGTCTCGCCGGTCTCCTTGACCTTGTTGGCGGCGTCCGTCCCGACCTGGAAGAGCACCTTGCGGCGGTCCTCGCGGTACCCGCCGATGTCCAGCATCAGGCGGCTGCGCTCACCGGTGGCCCGGTGCACCGCCAGCCGGGTGAGCTCCTGGAGGGCCTCCAGGACCTCGCCCCGCTCCCCGATCAGTTCGTCGAGGGTGGCTCCGACGACGGAGACCATCGCGCGGTCGCCCTCGACGTCCATGTCGATGTCGCCGTCGAAGTCCGCGATGTCGAGGAGTCCCTCGATGTAGTCCGCCGCGATGTCGCCCTCGTTCTCCAGGGCCTCGACATCGATTCCGGCCTCAGGCGCCTCAGCCACCGCTACGCCACCGCTCTCTTCCTCGCTACTTGCCACAGCGATCCCGTCTCCTCATCCCTCACGCCCTGGCCGCCGTACGCCTCAGGGGCAGTGTCGCCTGCGCACTCGAACGCCTTATCGGCCGGGAGCCGCAGAACCTAGCTCGGACCACCACCGGCCCGCTTGGAACGCGACTGCTTCTTCGGCTGCTTGCGTTCGATCTTAGGCTGTTCCTTCGGCTCAGGAGCGGATTCCGCCGCCTTCTTTCGGCTGAGCATGCCCTTGGCGGAACCGTTGGCGGACGCACCGCTCTTGGCCTTGGCCTCGTCCTGGCCGGGGACCGGCTGCTTGCGGTAGAGGAAGTGCTGCTGCCCCATGGTCCAGACGTTGGAGGTGACCCAGTAGACCAGCACACCCACGGGCATCATGAGACCGAAGAGCCCGAACAGGGGCGCCATGTACATCATGATCTTCTGGGTCTGCATCATGGGGTTGTCGGGCATCTGGGAGACGCTGCGCTTCATGCTCTGGCGCATGGTGAGGAACGTCGTCGTACCCATGATCACGCAGGCGATGGCGATGATGACCTTGGCCATGATCGGGTCGGTCGCACCGAGCGCGGTGAGCTCCGCGGGGGAGCTGTTGAACTGGGCCGCGACGGGCGCCTCGAAGATGAGCGCCGCACGCGCGCTCTCCACCAGCTCCGGGGTGAAGTTGTACTGGGGGTTGCCCTCGGCGACGCTGCGCAGCACGCTGAAGAGCGCGAAGAAGACCGGCATCTGCAGGAGGAGCGGCAGGCAACCCATGATCGGGTTGGTACCGCTCTCCTGGTAGAGCTTCATGGACTCCCGCTGCAAGCGCTCCTTGTCGTGCTTGTAGCGCTCGCGGAGCTTCAGGATCTTGGGCTGGATGTCCTGCATCTTGCGCTGCGTGTTCATCTGCTTGACGAACAGCGGCACCAGAAGGAGCCGCATGAGCACGGTGAGCAGGACGATCGACAGGCCCCAGGCCCAGCCGCTGTCCGTGTCGAGGCCGATGAAGGTCAGGCCCTCGTGGATCCTGACCAGGATCCAACCGACGATGTTGTAAAGCCAGTCCAGCACCGGCCAACTCCTATGTGATTCGCTTCAGCTACTGGTCCCCGGGAGGGGTTCCGGTGTGGCCGGCTCCACCCGCAGACTCCTCGGACTCCCCGTTCCGGCGCCCCCTGGGCGGCGGAACCGGATCAAGCCCCCCCGGGTTGAAGGGGTGGCAACGGGCGATACGCCGGGTTCCCAGCCACAACCCGTACAGGGCTCCGTGCACGCGCAGCGCCTCGACGGCGTACGCGCTGCACGAGGGGTAGAAACGGCAGACCGGGGGGAAGAGCGGGCTGATGAAGCGCTGGTAACCCCGGATGGGCAGGATCAACACGCGCGCGAACACCGTCGGTCTGTGCTCGGTCATCGGCCCCACCGCTCTCCGCCCTCGTCCGGGCGTCGGTTCCCTGCTGTCTCGCGTACCGCGGGATCCGCCTCCGGGGACCGAGGTCGGCCACGGCCGGACCGGCGGCGCGACGACGTCCCGCGGGGGCGCATCGCCGCGGCGATCGCGCTGTCGAGTTGGGCGGCCAGGTCCTCGTGCCGCGCGGTGGCGGCGGCGGGCCGGGCACGCACTACAAGCAGGCTACCGTTTGGCAGAACAGCCAACCGAGACCGCATCAGGTGGCGCAGTCTGCGCTGCACGCGCTTGCGCACCACCGCTCCCCCGACCGCCTTGCTGACCACGAATCCGACCCGCGGGGGGGCGGCGTCCGCGACACCGGAGGGCGGGGGGAGGTAGACGGCGCCCAGGCAGTCCCTGGACGCGCGCCGTCCCGAACGCATGACGGAGCCGAACTCGGCGCTGTGGCGCATCCGGTTCCTCGGCGAGAGCATCGGCTTCCTTCGTGCTTCGGTACTTCTCCCACGACAAAGGGACCGGCCGGCGAGAAGGCCGGACGGTCCCGAAGGGCTTGGTGCTGGGCGTGGCCTAGTGGCTCACGGTCAGCGCCGCGCGCCCCTTACGACGGCGCGAGGCGATGATGGCGCGACCGGCGCGCGTACGCATGCGCAGCCGGAAGCCGTGGACCTTCGCGCGACGCCGGTTGTTCGGCTGGTACGTACGCTTGCTCACTACTGGCTCCAGGGGCGTGTCAGGATAAGTACTACGACGGACCCCCAGGATATGCGGGGCCTACGGGTGCATGAGCCGCGGCCGCGCCTCCGTGCTGACACGGGCGCAGGCAGATCATCGGCATAAGCATAAAGAAGATACGACCTGGTCCGGCCGGGGTCAAATCGGGCCTGTGGACGGCGGGGACGCACGTCCCCGCGGGACCTCTCCCACGTCCTCCCGAGGGCTCTCCCTCCTCCCCCGTCCCGCGCATGTGCGGGCGGCGGGTTCGCGTCCGACCTGCTCGCACCCCCTCGCCTCGCTCCCCTGTGGATCTCCTGTGGACAACTCGTTGTCCACAGGCGTGTGAGACTTCCACACCCTCCGACCCCTGTGGATAACCTCAACCTGTGGATAACTCACCCCTCGCGCCGGGCAGTCCTCCCCCACTGCCGGGAACAGCCTTCTTACACACCTTCTGAGCTGCACATTGTGGATAACCCTGCGCCGCACGCGGAGATCTGCCATCCTGTGGACAAGCCTGTGGAAAACCTGTGGACAACGTCCTGAAGCTGTGGATACCGGGGATGCGGCCATGGACGCGCCGCTCTGTGGGCAGTGAAGTTATCCACAGGCACATACCCGCCCAAACAAGCCGATTTCGCCCCCGGGTCCGACCCGGCACCGCCGCGGGAGGAGGACAATGGGAAGTCGCTCCCTGCGACCCCAGGTCCCCGCGAGCGCCCATCCGACCGACGCGCCACTGGCTCCGCCGTGGCCACCACGTCCCCTCCTGCCCCCCACTTCGCACCGCACAGACCCGTACCGAAGGGACAGCACCCATGGCAGGTCGTCTTGGCTGACGCGCAGGTCAACCTCGCAGTGGTCTGGTCCAGCGTCCTGGACGGGATCGACAACGACTCCCTTCCCGCGCACCAGCGCGCATGGCTGCCGCAGACCCGTCCGCTGGGCCTGATCGAGGACACCGCGCTCATCGCGGCGCCCAACGAGTTCACCAAGAAGGTGCTGGAGACACGCCTGTACCCGGCGATCAGCAAGGCGCTCTCCGCCCACCTGGGCCGGGAGATCCGGGTCGCGGTGACGGTCGACCCCACCGCGGTGCCGACCCCGCCGCCCACCCCTGCGCCCCCGGCCTCCCCGGGGCCGCAGGGCCCGCGGAGCGTGGAGGGGCACACCGCCCCCGCCTTCTCCCCCGTCGTACCGGGCACCGCCCCGGGGCTGACGGGACCGGGGCCGACCGAGCCGCGGGCTCTCCCGGCAACGCCCGCGGACGCCCAGCGGGCCGTGCCCGGCTCCCGGGGACAGCACGCGCGCCCGGCCGCCGGGGAGGCCGAGCCGTCCACCCCGTGGCCCTCGGCCCCGCCGTCGGCGCCGGACCAGGCCGACCTGCTGGGCCCCACGCCCCCGGCGGTCCCCTCGCCCACCGACGAGGAGCCGCACACGGTCCGCGACGCGCCCGCGCCCTGGGTCCAGCAGACCTTCGCCTCCCCCCAGGAGACGCCCACCGCGCCCCCGCTGTGGGAACAGCCCTCGGCCCTGGAGCGGCCGCGGGAGCACGCGCGGTGGCAGCAGCAGGCCTGGGCGGACCCGGAGTGGGACCGGCCCAACCGCTGGGAGACCCCGCGGGAGGAGGCCCCCGCGCCCGCCCCGGGGCCGGAGGCGGCCGAGGAGACCCCGCCCGCTCCGGAGGCCGTGGAGGCCCCCGTGGAGGACGAGGCCCCGCCAAGGACCCTCTCCTCTCCCCCGGGACGCTCGCAGGAGGTCCCACCGGGCGAGCACGCGCGCCTGAACCCGAAGTACACCTTCGACACCTTCGTCATCGGCTCCAGCAACCGCTTCGCGCACGCGGCGTCGGTGGCGGCCGCCGAGGCTCCGGCCAAGGCCTACAACCCGCTGTTCATCCACGGCGGCTCCGGACTGGGCAAGACCCACCTGCTGCACGCCATCGGGCACTACACGCACCGCCTCTACGAGGGTTCGCGGGTGCGGTACGTCAGCTCGGAGGAGTTCACCAACGAGTTCATCAACTCGATCCGGGACGGCAAGGCGGACGGGTTCCGCCGCCGGTACCGCGACATCGACGTGCTCCTGGTGGACGACATCCAGTTCCTGGAGAACAAGGAGCAGACGCAGGAGGAGTTCTTCCACACCTTCAACACGCTGCACAACTCCGACAAGCAGATCGTCATCTCCAGCGACCGGCCGCCCAAGCAGCTGACCACGCTGGAGGACCGGATGCGCAGCCGGTTCGAGTGGGGCCTGCTCACCGACGTCCAGCCTCCCGAACTGGAGACCCGGATCGCCATCCTGCGCAAGAAGGCCGCGCAGGAGGGGCTGGCGGCCCCGCCCGAGGTGCTGGAGTTCATCGCGAGCAAGATCTCCACCAACATCCGGGAGCTGGAGGGCGCGCTGATCCGCGTGACCGCCTTCGCCAGCCTGAACCGGCAGTCGGTGGACCTGGACCTGACCAGCCAGGTGCTGCGGGACCTGGTGCCCAGCACCGAGGTCCCCGAGGTCACGGCGGGGGCGATCATGTCCCAGACGGCCGCCTACTTCGGCCTGACGGTCGAGGACCTGTGCGGGACCTCGCGCTCCCGGGTGCTGGTGACCGCCCGGCAGATCGCCATGTACCTGTGCCGGGAGCTGACCGAGCTGTCCCTGCCCAAGATCGGGCAGCAGTTCGGCCGCGACCACACCACGGTCATGCACGCCGAGCGCAAGGTCCGCGGGCTGATGGCCGAGCGCCGGTCCATCTACAACCAGGTGCACGAGCTCACCAGCCGGATCAAGGACCAGCCCTCGCTGACCTGATCCACGGACTGTGCACGAGCCGCAGGGCGGCCTCCGGGACGGGGGCCGCCCCGCGGCGTGCGGCCCGCGCTCCGCGGCGGTGTGTCGGCCTGTGGACACGGCCACCTGTCGACACGTCCACAAGGCGGCACAGTCACAAAGCGGCACAGTCACGAGGCGACACACGTTATCCACAGGGCTCCGCCACGCCTCCGGCCGAGTTATCCACAGGCTTGTGCGTACGAACGCCCGCCTCTGGAGGGTTTCGCCGCCTCTGCCGACGTCCGGGGCGGTTCGTGCCCGGCACGCCCTGTTCTCCCTGTTTCCCGGGCGTTCCGTGACCGCTGTTGCCCTTCCCACACCTGGTCGGACGTGCTCGTGCCGGTGTTCGGCGCGCAGAACAGGGAGCACCCCTGTGGACAAACCTGTGCACAGACCCTTTGTCCGTGTTCGGGGGATCTGTGGAGGGGCTCAGAAAAAAATTTTGGCGTTCTCTCGCCCAAGTTATCCACAGGAGGGGGGCCAAATCTGTGGACAACCCTGTGGACAACCTGTGGAAAAGTGCGCCGAGCCTGTGGGTAACCACCCCTGTCCCTGTGGACACGGCGGTGGGTCATCCGATGACTGAACCACCGATCCTTGTGGAGAACCTGGGGAAAACCTGTGGACGAAGCTGTGGACAGAGTGTGGAAAACCTGGGGACGGCTTCGTCCGTCCACAGGCGGGCCAAGTTACCCACAGGGTTACCCACAGGGCCTGTGGACAAAAATTCGCGTGTTGACCTGCGAAAACAAGGGTTATCCACACTATCCACAGGCCCTACTACTACTGCGCACCTTCATTAACCAAGATGTGGCTTCACAACCGCTCCGCGGAAAATCTGTGGACAACTCTCCGAGACCGGCGCGACGACAGCCCGGCGCTGGGCTGTCAGCGGCAGCGGGTGAATCCGGGTAACGTGTGGTCTCGCCCCTGTCCTCCGCCGCCCGGATCCGAGCGGTGACCCCATACGGGATCCGAGGCAGCTCCCGGCGCCATCGGCGCGGCCTCCACAACCCTGTGGACGGAGCCCTCGGCAGACCCACAGATCCACGAGCTGCAACGTTGAGGCTTCGACCGGCACCCCCGGTCGTGCGGAAAGTGAGTCGGAAAGTGAAGTTCCGGGTCGAACGCGACGTACTGGCCGAGGCAGTCGCCTGGACCGCGCGCACACTCCCGACGCGCCCCTCGGTCCCGGTGCTCGTCGGCATCCTGCTGGAGGCCGGTGAGTTCGACGGCCGCCAGCAGCTGCGCCTGTCCGGCTTCGACTACGAGGTCTCCACCCAGGCCGCGGTGGACGTCGACGTCGAGGAGCCGGGCACGGTGCTGGTCACCGGCAAGCTCCTGGCCGAGATCACCCGCAACCTCCCCGCACAGCCTGTGGAGATCTCCACCGACGGTCCCAAGGTCGTCGTCACCGGCGGCAGCGCGAAGTTCACCCTGACCACCATGCCGGTGGAGGACTACCCCACGCTCCCGGAGATGCCCGGTGTGAGCGGGACCGTCGGCAGCGACGCCTTCGCCGCCGCGGTCAGCCAGGTGGCCGTGGCCGCCGGGCGCGACGACACCCTGCCGATGCTCACCGGCGTGCGCGTCGAGATCGAGGGCGAGAAGATCACGCTCGCCTCCACCGACCGCTACCGCCTGGCCGTGCGCGAGCTCACCTGGAAGCCGGAGAACCCCGACCTGTCCGCGGTCGCGCTGGTCCCGGCCAAGACCCTCCACGACACCGCCAAGTCGCTCACCTCGGGCGCCGAGGTCTCGATCGCCCTCTCGGACGGCGGCTCCGGCGAGGGCATGATCGGCTTCGAGGGCGGCGGCCGCCGCACCACGACCCGCCTGCTCGACGGCGAGTTCCCCAAGTACCGGGCGCTGTTGCCGGACACCTTCAACTCGGTGGCCGAGGTCAGCCGCTCCGAGTTCGTCGAGGCGGTCAAGCGCGTCTCGCTGGTCGCCGAGCGCAACACCCCGCTGCGGCTGTCCTTCAGCCAGGGCCAGCTGGTCCTGGAGGCGGGCACCGGCGAGGAGGCGCAGGCGGTCGAGGCCCTGGAGGCCGACCTGGACGGCGACGACATCCAGATCGCCTTCAACTCCGGGTTCCTCCTGGACGGGCTCGGCGCCATCGGCACCGACGTCGCCCGCCTGAACTTCACCACCTCGACCAAGCCGTCGATCCTGACCGGCAAGCCCGCGGAGGAGGGTTCCTCCCCCGAGTACCGCTACCTGATCATGCCGGTGCGTCAGCCGGGCTGATCCGCGGCCGGTTCGATTGACTGGCACCTGCCGGATCCGGTCCGCGACCCGGGCCGGACGGCGTCCATCCACAGGCGGCGAAGGGGAGCAGAGCACCATGCAGCTCGGAATGATCGGTCTCGGCAAGATGGGCGGCAACATGGCCGCCCGGCTGCGGGAGAAGGGCCACGAGGTCGTCGGGTACGACGTCGCCTCGCCGGAGCGCGACGTCGACACCCTGGCCGGACTGGTCGAACGCCTGGCCGCCCCCCGGGTGGTCTGGGTGATGGTCCCCGCGGGCGACCCCACGGCCGCGACCATCGCCGAACTGGGCGAGCTCATGGACGAGGGCGACCTCGTCATCGAGGGGGGCAACTCCCACTACGCGGACGACCGCGTCCGCGCCAGGGCACTGGCGGAGAAGGGCGTCGGCTACCTCGACGCCGGTGTGAGCGGCGGTGTCTGGGGCCGCCAGAACGGCTACGGCATCATGGTCGGCGGCCCGGCCGAGGACGTCGAGAAGGCCCGCCCGGTCTTCGACGCCCTCGTGCCCGACGAGGGCGTGGGCTTCGTCCACGCCGGAGCGGTCGGCGCCGGACACTTCGTCAAGATGGTCCACAACGGCATCGAGTACGGCATGATGCAGGCCTTCGGCGAGGGCTACGAGCTCATGGTCGCCTCCGGGCTCGTGGACGACGTCCCCGGCACGTTCGAGAGCTGGCGCGAGGGCACCGTGGTGCGCTCCTGGCTGCTGGACCTGCTCTCGCGTGCCCTGGAGGAGGACCCCGAGCTGGCGCGTCTGCGCGGCTACGCCGAGGACTCCGGCGAGGGCCGCTGGACCGTCCAGGCCGCCGTGGACCTCGCGGTCCCGGCCCCGGCGATCACCTCCTCCCTCTACGCGCGGTTCGCCTCCCGCCAGGACGACAGCCCGGCCATGAAGGTCGTGGCGGCCCTGCGCAACCAGTTCGGCGGGCACGCCGTGCACCGGGCCGAGACCTCGGACGACATCGACGTCTGAGGAGTCGTCAAGCCCCGCACCCCGACCCGGGGACGCAGCCCGCGGGCCGTCCCCGGGAGCACCCTTCCCCCGACCGCCGCCGCCCCAGGAGGAAGGCCGGATGTACGTATCCCACCTGCAACTGGCCGACTTCCGGTCCTACCGTGAGGTCCTCGTCGAGATGGGCCCCGGTGTGAGCGTGTTCGTCGGCGCCAACGGCCAGGGCAAGACCAACCTGGTCGAGGCGATCGGCTACGTGGCCACCCTCGGAAGCCACCGGGTCTCCTCCGACACCCCGCTGGTCCGCCAGGGCGCTCCCCGCGCGATCGTCCGGGCCAAGGTGGTGCGCGACGAGCGGTCCATGGTGGTGGACCTGGAGCTCAACCCCGGCAGGGCCAACCGAGCCCGGATCAACCAGGCGCCCGCGGGCCGCCCGCGCGAGGTCCTGGGGATCCTGCGCACCGTGCTCTTCGCCCCGGAGGACCTGGCCCTGGTCAAGGGCGACCCCGGCGAGCGGCGCCGGTTCCTGGACGATCTGCTGGTGGCGCGCGCGCCCCGGATGGCGGGCGTGCGCTCGGACTACGACCGGGTGCTCAAGCAGCGCAACGCCCTGCTCAGGTCGGCCTCCGGCCGGATGTTCCGCCAGCGCTCGGCGCCCGACCTGAGCACGCTGGAGGTGTGGGACTCCCACCTGGCGGAGACGGGTGCGGAGCTGCTGGCGGCGCGGCTGGAGCTGGTGGAGGAGCTGCGCCCGAGGATCGCCGAGGCCTACGCGGGACTGACCGACTCCGGGGGCCCGGCCGTCCCCGACTACCGCAGCGGCGCGGTCCCCGAGGGGGCCGAGGCGCCGACCGGCCGTCCACAGCTTGTGGAAACCCTGCGCGCGGCCATGGACGAGGCCCGCGACCGTGAGCTCCAGCGCGGGGTCAGCCTGGTGGGCCCGCACCGCGACGACCTGGTCCTGCGGCTGGGCGGGATGCCCGCCAAGGGCTACGCCAGCCAGGGCGAGTCCTGGTCGTACGCGCTCTCACTCAAGCTGGCCGCCTTCGACCTGCTGCGCTCCGACGGCGACGACCCGGTGCTGATCCTGGACGACGTGTTCGCCGAGTTGGACAGCGAGCGCCGCCGCAGGCTGGCCGAGCGCGTCGGCGACGCCGAGCAGGTCCTGGTGACCGCGGCCGTGCCCGAGGACATCCCCAAAGAGCTGGACGGGGCACGGTTCGGCGTGCGCGAGGGAGGCGTCGCGGGTGAGTGAGCGTTATCCACACCCTGTGGACCGGGGTTCGGCTCCCGGAGCGGCCGACCACGGCGGCGGAGGACTCCGTCCACATCCTGTGGGCGACGCGCGGCGGCCGCCCGAGCCGGGACCTTCGGCTCCTCCGGCTCCCCCGGCGCCGTCGGGGGCCGACCTGGCACGCCAGGCGCTCGCACGCGCCCGGGCCGAGGCCAAGGACCGCGGCGCGGTGCCCCGGGGGCTCCAGCGCTCGCGCCGGCGTGGCCGGTTGCGGTCACGCAACGAGCCCCAGATGTTCGGCGAGGCCGTGCGCACGTGGCTGATCGAGCACGGCTGGCAGGAGCAGGTGGCCATCGGCGGCGTGTTCGGCCGTTGGGCGGACATCGTGGGCGATTTCAACGCCGAACACCTTCGTCCGGAGAGTTATTCGGACGGGGAACTCGTCGTGGTGGCCGATTCGCCAACCATGGCGGCCCACGCGCGAGCGATGGTGCGCGATCTCATGCGACGTCTCAACGAGGAGCTGGGCGACGGCACGGTCGTCGCCATCAAGGTCCGCGGGCCCGGTTTCCGACGCCGCTGAGGCGCGTCCTCCCGGGCCGTGGCACCGGGGCGCCTGGTTTCTCCCCTTCCACAGCCTGTGGATAACCCCAGGTGAACGCCGTTCCCACAGGTGTTCGGCGCCGCTGGGGGCGGGGTCCGGACGGCATCGGGGCCGCCGGTCGCCGCAGGCGCCACTCAACCGCACCGGGACTTGCGCGCAGCCCCTCCCGCGTGTAGGGAGTCGTCTCCCTCCCTGAACGTTCGTTGTGAGGCGGCACAGGGCCGCCAATGCCACTTTGTCGCACCGTGCGGGGTATCATGGAGACGGTTCTTCAGACGCCTGTAGCCGGTCCCACGCCCCCAGAAGAGGGTGGGCGGACGGCCCCTGTGGCGAACGGTGATCCCCCAGGTGTCGCGGCATGTCGGCCCTCCCGGTCACCGCGTCACGGGTGACCGTCGCCGCTCGGCCGCGGTCGGCAGGCGTCCCCAGCAGGAGGGTGTTCCCACTTGGCCTACGACGCAGGTTCAATCACGGTTCTGGAGGGGCTTGAGGCAGTACGCAAGCGCCCCGGAATGTACATCGGTTCCACCGGGGAGCGGGGCCTGCACCACCTGGTCTACGAGGTGGTCGACAACTCCGTCGACGAGGCCCTGGCGGGTCACGCCGACGCCATCGAGGTGACCCTGCTGGCCGACGGCGGCGTGTGCGTGGCCGACAACGGCCGCGGCATCCCCACCGGCATCCACCCGGTGGAGAAGCGCCCCGCCGTCGAGGTCGTCCTCACCACGCTGCACGCGGGCGGCAAGTTCGACGGCAAGTCCTACGCGGTCTCCGGCGGCCTGCACGGCGTCGGCGTCTCCGTCGTCAACGCGCTGTCCACCGCGTTGGACGTGGAGATCCGCAACGAAGGGCACGTGTGGCGCCAGCGCTACGAGATGACCGCGCCCACGGGTGAGCTCGTCAAGGGCGAGAGCACCGACGAGACCGGCACCCAGATCACCTTCTGGCCGGACGGCGGCATCTTCGAGACGACCACGTTCTCGTTCGAGACGCTCGCCCGCCGTATGCAGGAGATGGCCTTCCTCAACAAGGGACTGTCCATCACCATCCGCGACGAGCGGCCCGAGCACACCGACGGCGGTCCGACGGTCAACACCTTCCACTACGAGGAGGGGCTGTCGGACTACGTCCGCCACATCAACGCCAAGAAGGAGCCGGCGCACGCGTCGATCATCTCCTTCGAGGAGGACGGCGAGGGCATCTCGGTCGAGGTCGCCATGCAGTGGAACCAGTCCTACACCTCGTCCGTGCACACCTTCGCCAACACCATCAACACGGCTGAGGGCGGCACGCACGAGGAGGGGTTCCGTTCCGCGCTGACCACCCTGGTCAACCGGTACGCCCGCGACCAGAAGCTGCTGCGCGAGAAGGACGACAACCTCACCGGCGACGACATCCGCGAGGGCCTGACCGCCATCATCTCGGTCAAGATGGCCGACCCGCAGTTCGAGGGCCAGACCAAGACCAAGCTGGGCAACACCGAGGCCAAGTCCTTCGTCCAGAAGGTCACCAACGAGCACCTGCGCGACTGGTTCGAGCGCAACCCCGGCGAGGCCAAGGACATCGTGTCCAAGGCCAGCCAGGCCGCCCGCGCGCGCGTGGCCGCCCGCCAGGCCCGCGACCTGACCCGCCGCAAGACGCTGCTGGAGACCACCTCCCTCCCGGGCAAGCTGTCGGACTGCCAGTCCACCAACCCGGAGGAGTGCGAGGTCTACATCGTCGAGGGCGACTCGGCCGGTGGCTCCGCCAAGGGTGGTCGAAACCCGCACAACCAGGCCATCCTGCCCATCCGGGGCAAGATCCTGAACGTGGAGAAGTCCCGGATCGACCGCATCCTCAAGAACACGGAGGTCCAGGCGATCATCACCGCCCTGGGCACCGGCATCCACGAGGACTTCGACGCCGAGAAGCTGCGGTACCACAAGGTCATCCTGATGGCCGACGCCGACGTCGACGGCCAGCACATCCGCACGCTGCTGCTCACCCTGCTGTTCCGCTTCATGAAGCCGCTGGTCGAGGCCGGGAACGTGTACCTGGCCGCGCCGCCGCTGTACAAGGTCAAGTGGGACCAGAAGGGCAGCGACGCGAGCTACGCCTTCTCCGACGCCGAGCGGGACCGGGTCATCGAGGCCGGGATCGCCCAGGGCAAGAGGGACCCGCGCCCGCGCGACATGGTGCAGCGCTTCAAGGGTCTGGGCGAGATGAACGCCAACGAGCTGTGGGACACCACGATGGACCCGGACCGCCGCGTCCTGCACCAGGTCAACCTGGAGGACGCGGCCCAGGCCGACGAACTGTTCAGCGTGCTCATGGGTGAGGACGTCGAGTCGCGGCGCGCCTTCATCCAGCGCAACGCCAAGGACGTCCGGTTCCTGGACATCTAGCGCCTCCGGGATATCCAGGGCCTCCCGGAGGACCCGGGTCCCCGTTCCCACCCGTGCTCAAGCAAGCTTCGTAGAAGGGACCGACATCCGTGACGGATGCGAACAACCCCGACGCCCCTGAGGGCGGGGACTCCAGCGTGGAGGCCCCGCCGCGCGTGACCGACCGGATCGAGCCCGTCGACATCCAGGTCGAGATGCAGCGCAGCTACCTCGACTACGCGATGTCGGTCATCGTCGGCCGCGCCCTGCCCGACGTGCGCGACGGCCTCAAGCCGGTCCACCAGCGCGTGCTCTACGCGATGTACGACGGCGGCTACCGGCCCGACCGCGGCTACTTCAAGTGCGCCCGCGTCGTCGGCGACGTCATGGGCAACTACCACCCGCACGGTGACAGCGCCATCTACGACACCCTGGTGCGCCTGGCCCAGTGGTGGTCCATGCGGATGCCGCTGGTCGACCCCAACGGCAACTTCGGCTCGGCGGGCAACGACCCGGCCGCCGCCATGCGCTACACCGAGTGCAAGCTCGCGCCGCTGGCCATGGAGATGCTCCGGGACATCGACAAGGAAACCGTCGACTTCCGGCCCAACTACGACGGCCGCTCCTCCGAGCCCGTCGTGCTGCCCGCCCGCTTCCCGAACCTGCTGGTCAACGGCTCCTCGGGCATCGCGGTCGGTATGGCCACCAACATCCCGCCGCACAACCTGCGCGAGGTCGCCGACGGCGTCAACTGGTACCTCGACAACCCCGAGGCGCAGGACGAGGAGCTGCTCGACCAGCTCATCGCGCGCGTCAAGGGCCCCGACTTCCCGACCCGCGGGCTCATCGTCGGCAAGCGCGGCATCGAGGAGGCGTACCGGACCGGGCGCGGCTCCATCACCATGCGCGCCGTGGTCGAGGTGGAGGAGGACACGCGGGGCCGCCAGACCCTGGTCATCACCGAGCTGCCCTACCAGGTCAACCCGGACAACCTCGCGCTCAAGATCGCCGACCTGGTCAAGGACGGCAAGGTCACCGGCATCGCCGACGTGCGCGACGAGAGCAGCGGCCGCACCGGACAGCGCCTGGTCATCGTGCTCAAGCGCGACGCCGTCGCCAAGGTCGTGCTGAACAACCTCTACAAGCACACCCAGCTCCAGGAGACCTTCGGCGCGAACATGCTCGCGCTGGTCGACGGGGTGCCGCGCACCCTGCGCCTGGACCAGATGATCCGGCACTGGGTCAAGCACCAGGTCGAGGTCATCGTCCGCCGGACCCGGTACCTGCTGCGCAAGGCCGAGGAGCGGGCGCACATCCTGCGCGCCCTGCTGCGGGCCATGGACCGCATCGACGAGGTCATCAGCCTCATCCGGGCCAGCGCCTCCGCGGACCAGGCCCGTACCGGCCTGATGGACCTGCTGGAGATCGACGACATCCAGGCCCGCGCCATCCTCGACATGCAGCTGCGCAAGCTGGCCGCCCTGGAGCGCAACGCGCTGACGGCCGAGTACGACGAGCTCATGGCGCAGATCGCCGACTACAACGACATCCTCGAATCGGACACGCGCCAGCGGAGCATCATCCGCGAGGAGCTCGGCGAGATCGTGGAGAAGTACGGCGACGAGCGGCGCACGCACATCATCCCCTTCGAGGGCGACATGCGCATGGAGGACTTCATCGCCGAGGAGGACGTGGTCGTCACGATCTCCCGCGGTGGATACGCCAAGCGCACGCGCATCGACAACTACCGCGCCCAGAAGCGCGGCGGCAAGGGTGTGCGCGGGGCCCAGCTCAAGCAGGACGACATCGTCCAGCACTTCTTCGTCACCACCACCCACAACTGGATCCTGTGCTTCACCAACCAGGGCCGGGTGTACCGCACGAAGGCCTACGAGCTGCCCGAGGCCGCCCGCGACGCGCGCGGCCAGCACGTGGCGAACCTGCTCCCGTTCCAGCCGGGCGAGGAGATCGCGCAGATCATGGCGCTGCGCGACTACGAGGCCGCCCCGTACCTGGTGCTCGCCACCCGCGAGGGCCTGGTCAAGAAGTCCCGCCTGGAGGACTTCGACTCGGCGCGTGCGGCGGGCATCATCGCGATCAACCTGCGCGAGGACGACGAGCTGATCGCCGCCCGGCTGGTCTTCCCCGACGACGACCTGCTGCTGATCTCCAGCGACGCCCAGGCGATCCGGTTCCCGGCCTCCGACGAGTCGCTGCGCCCCATGGGCCGCGCCACCAGCGGCGTGATCGGCATGCGGTTCCTGGAGGACGACTACCTGCTGAGCATGGACGTCATCCGGCCCGGCGACGGCTCCACGGACGTCCTGGTCACCACCGAGAACGGCTACGCCAAGCGCACCCCGTCCGACCAGTACCCGGTGCAGAACCGCGGCGGCAAGGGCGTGCTGACGGCCAAGGTGGTGGAGGCCCGCGGCAAGCTGGTCGGCGCCCTGATGGTCGACCCCGAGGTGGACGAGGTCTTCGCGATCACCTCCGTGGGCGGTGTCATCCGCACCGGCGCCGACGAGGTCAAGCGGTCCGGCCGCACGACCATGGGCGTCCGGCTGATGAACCTGGACAAGGGCAACAAGATCGTGGCCGTGGCGCGCAACGCCGAGGCCGCCGAGGAGGAGGCCGTCGAGACGGCCGATGCCGCGGAGGAGGCAGTCGACACGGCCGAGAACGTGAACGCGAACGGCGAAGGCAACCCGGAGGCCTAGACTTCGCGTTAGGCCCCATATGGACCGCGGGGTTCGTTTTGTGCGAACCCCGCGGACACCCTGGTCGCGCCAATCACCCGTTCTCAAGGAAAGTCCAGCGGTAACGTTTCTATGTCTGACAACCAGCGGAACACCACCACGAACGAAACCGACCCGGACACGGCGGAGACCGCCGGGGGCGGGGACGTGGAGACGACCGAGAAGGACACGGCAGAAGCGGGGGCCGCCGTGACCACCGAGGTCGACGACAAGGCCGACCCGGCACAGGACACCGGGGAGGCCGACACGGCCGAGGAGTCCGGCGAGGAGTCGGGGAGGAAGTCCGGCGACGAGGACGGGGGCTCCGCCGACAAGGCGGACACCGCGTCCGAGGCCGCCGCCGGAACGGCCGAGCCCGTGGCGGAGGACCGCGCCGAAGCGGGGGGAACGCCAGTGTCCGAATCGAAGACCTCGGTGCCTGAGGGCCCGAGCGCCGTGAAGGCGAGCCTGTCCAGCCGCAAGGCACACCTGTCGGTCTCCCGCGTGGAGCCGTGGTCGGTGATGAAGTTCAGCTTCGTCGTCTCCCTGGTGTGCTTCATCATCCTGTTCGTGGCGATCGCGGTGATCTACGCGACGCTGTCGATGCTGGGTGTCTTCGACGAGCTGACCAACATGCTCACGGCGCTCCTGGAGGGTGACGGGACCGAGGACGAGCTCGGCCTCGACCCGGCCTCCTGGTTCTCGCCGGGCCGCGTCCTGGGGTACACCGGCGTGGTTGGCGCGCTGAACATCGTGCTGATCACCGCCCTGTCCACGGTGGGCGCCATGCTGTACAACCTCGTCGCCGACCTGGTCGGCGGCGTCGACGTGACGCTGTCCGAGGCCGAGTAGCACCGCCGTGAGGGCCCGGTCCCCGCTGGGGCCGGGCCCTCACGCGTTGGTCCCGAGCACTTCCGCACCCGGGTAAAATGGGAGGTGGAAAGGGACGCGTGAGCCGCGTCCCACCTCGCGTCCGCCCCGGATCACCGGTTCGCCCCGGCCCCACCGATGCGGTAGAGTTCCACACGCAGCAAGGGCGTATAGCTCAGTCGGTTAGAGCGCATCCCTGATAAGGATGAGGCCCCAGGTTCAAGTCCTGGTACGCCCACCCAGTTTCATCTGGTCAGAGCCTTGCTTCTCCACTCGGAGAGCAGGGCTCCTCCTGTTTTGACCGTCATCTGACCGTGGAACCCCACGGCATCCCCTGTCCGAGCCTGCGCTCCCCCGGCACTGGGCGGTACCGACAGGACGCCAAGTCGACAACAGATCGAATCGCTATGTCGACTCGACTCTAGCCGACGCTCCCCGGCGGGAAGAGGCACGCCCAACAGTTCCAGGAGCTCCGCGGTGGCCACCCGGCAGGTTCCGCCACAGCGGAGCAGCCGACAGGGGAACCGGCCGCTTCTGGCGAGTTGTACGCCGTCGTCCTCCCCATGCGCGGGGTGCGTGCGGCCGTCATCAGATCGACGGCGGCTGGTAGGTCGTACAGCTCATGGATCGTGAAAGCACCGCCGTGGGTGCGGGAGGTGACCACCCCCGTCGACATGTACACCGTGGTCCTGGTCGGCAGTTCGGACAGCCGCACCGTGGCCGGGAGGTTCGTCACCCCGCGCGGCTGCACCTGGCGCAGTGCCGCGAAGACCGTGCCGTAGCCCTGCCCGGAAACGCCGTCTCCGTTACTCTGAGAGCTCCGCCCTCGGGCGGCCACAGCCTGCAACACCGTTGGAGGAGAGGCGTCATGGCCACTGCACCCCCCGCCCGCACCACCGACCTGCGCGACGAGATCGCCACCGCGCTCTCCATCGGACGCGAACTCGGCCCGGAGTTCGACGCCGAGGTCGCCGACTCGCTGGCCACGCGCGTGGAATCGGAGACCGCACCGAAGCGCGAGGGGGAGCATGAGCGGTCCGGCTCCGCCACTCGCAGCGCACGGACGCTCAAGGTCGCCGGGTGGGGCACGCTTGGTATCGTCGCCGCCGCCTGGGCGGCCGAGTCCGCCCCTCCCGCCCCCGCGGAAATGGCGTGGGCAGTCCTCGCCGTGGTCGCGATCGTGCTGCACGTGCTGCGGACCTGGCGGACCTGACCCGCCACCCAGCGTGGGCCCCCTTGCGCAATGCACGCCCACCCGCCGAGCCGTCGGGGGTTGGTGCCCCATTCCCGCCTGGGAAACCCACGCGGGTGGGCTGCGGCTATGGGGCGCAACTCGCTCCGCGAGCGCTTCGCGCACCCCAGCCCCGCCGCCGCACTTCTGTGGCGGCGGCTTGCCGGTGGTTCCCTCCTTCTGGGCTTGCCGGACCCAGCTCTGGACGTGCTGGGGCAGGATCTCGTTCATGCGCATCCTGCCGAACTCGGGCACGAAGCGTTTGTGGACTGTGTAGGTGGCGTTCTGGCGGGTGGACTCCTCCATGACGTGGTCGGGCAGCCAGGTTTCGAGGACGAAGTCAGCGAAGCGCTGGCGTCCGTGCCTGGCGCTGGTGACGCGGCCCTCGGCGACCTTGGCCTTTCCTGGTACGCCCACACACGAAAAGGCTCCCCGCGGGGGGCCTTTTTTCGTGCCCGTGCGCCACGCGTGCGTCAGCGCCCGACGCGCGGTCCTGCCCCGCCGCGCGACGTGTCGACAACGGGACGAGTCGACGTGTCGACTCGTGCACCTGTCGACTCGTGGACCTGTCGATCCCCGAGGCCGTCAGCCGCACGTGCTGACCCTCCCGGCGAGCGCGGCGTTGAGCTCGCACACCATGTCCTCGGGGTGCGGGTCGGTCGAGCCCGGGCGGATCTGCGTGTCCACGTGGTCCCGCAGCACCTCGCTCACGTACGGGTAGTAGGGGGTGCGCGGCCGCAGCAGCCCCTCGCCGACGGCGTCGCGCAACTCCTCCCAGTACCGCACGTCCCTGGCCTCGGCGTCGCTCAGCCGGTAGCCGTTGCCGCGAGCGGGGAGCAGACCCGCCTCCCGGAACTCCGTCTGGACGTCCTGCCCGGTCATGGCCGCGACCAGGCTCCAGGCCTCGTCCCGGTGCGGTGACTCCCCGGTGACCGCCAGGCTGTTGCCGCCGAGCACGGCCGCGGGCAGCCGGAGCACCCCGAAGGCGGGGTCGCCGCCCTCGGTCTCCCCCGCCCAGCCGACCCAGCGCAGACCCTCCCGGAGCGTCTCTGCGCTCTCGGAGTCGGCCTGGAGCTGGGGCACGACGCGGGGCCAGTGGCGCATGAACACCACCTCACCGCCGCGGAACCGGTTCAGGCTCTCGGTCTCGGTCTCCTCCAGGGCCGCGCGCGGGATGACGCCCCCGGCCTCGGGGTCCAGCCCCGTCTCCAGCACCTCCAGGCCCTGGAACTCCCCGCTCGCACCGGCGGACGTGACACAGTCCCCCTCCGCCTCACCGCCCTCCACCCCGTCCGCCCCGTGGAAGGTTCCCCGGCTGTCCGCCTCCAGACCGGGGTGCCCGCCGAGCACGAACTCCAGGGCGTTGACTGTCAGGCCCTCGTAGTCGGCGAACTGGCCCGTGTACCCGTGGTCCAGGCCGTGCTCGTCGCGCACCTCGCCCGCGAGGCCGAGAAGCCCGCGCCAGCCGTCCTCCTCGATCCGGGCGGTGACCTCCTCGGGGCCGACCAGGTCAGCGCGGTAGTAGAGCAGGCCCACGTCCATGTGGAACGGCACCGCCCGCGCCCGGCCCTCATAGCACACCGCGTCCCGGGCGCGGCCCAGGAAGCCGTTCCACGCCAGCGGACCGTCGCCCCGGGTGTCCACCTCCGCCAGCCAGCTCCGTTCGTGGAACTCCGGCACCCACTGGTTGTCGAGGAGGAGGACGTCGTAGGCGGCGGGGTCGGCCTGCATCGCCACGACCATCTGCGAGCGCTGCTCGTCCGCCCGGGGGGAGAGCCACCGGACGTCGACCTCCCATCCCTCGTTCTCCGCCTCCCAGCGCTCGATGAGCCGCGTGTACACACCGCCTCCGCCCGCGTCCCCCGTGGCGGTGACGTCCACGGGAAGGGCGACGCGCAGGACCCGCTCGTCCCGCTCGTCCCGCTCGCCTCGCGCGTCACAGGCGGCGGAGCCCAGCAGCAGGAGCGACAGGACCGCGCACGTGACCGGCCGCGGGCGGGCCCTCACGGGGTCGCCGCCCTGGTCCCGGCCACGATGCCGTAGACGACCTGTTCGAGTTCGTCGGCGCGCGGGTGGTGGCACTCGGCCCCCGCGCCCGCCAGCCGACTGAGCAGCGCGTCTCCACCACATCCCTCGTTGCCCACGGACACCACGTGCACCCGCACGCGCTCGTCGAGGCCCTCCAGCACAGCGGCCACGTCGTCCGCCCGCGCGCCGCCGCGCGGCTCGGGGAGGGCGACGCCGTCGGTGAGGACGACGAGCGCGCAGGCACCGGGCTCCCCCAGCCGGTCGGCGCAGGACCCCAGCTCCTCGGCGCCGTCGCGGATCGCGTCGGCCAGCGGGGTGGCCGGGAACTCGGCGGTCAGCGCGTCGATCTTCTCGTACGCCAGCTCCTCCCGGCGCGCGTCCATGCCCGGTTCCGGGGGCAGGACGCGCTCCTGGCCGGTGACGTCGTTGCCCGGCCCGCCCTCGGGAAAGGTCCAGACCCCCACGGTGTCCTGCTCCCCCAGGAGGCCGACGGCGGTCCGCGCCAGCCGCTGCGCGGTCGCCAGCCGGGTGCCGCCCGTGCCGGGGCCGCTCATGGAGTCGGAGCGGTCGACGACGAGCAGGACCTCGACCGGGGCGCGGGAGCGTTCCTGCTGCCGGAGGCTGGACTCCAACCGTTCCCGCCACTCCTCGTCGTCCCGGGCCGAGTCGAGGTGTCTGACCTCCATGAGGGACCGCTCCGCCTCCCCGCCGATCATGTCGCCCTCCACCGTCCGGTAGCCGTGGAAGGCCCTCGTGGCCCGGGGCCGCCGCATCCAGTCCTCGAACTCCGCCACCTCCCGTTCGACCCCGTCGTCGCCGCCCCAGTCCAGCCGTACGAACGGGTGGTCCAGGCCCGGCGTCTCGGAGAAGTAGACCGGGACCAGGGGCACGTCCGGTTCCTCTCCAGTCGGTCCGCATCCGGGGCCGAGCTGTCCGCCGGTGTTGTAGGCGTTGACCGCGTACTCGGTGCTGAACACCCCGACGGAGGCGGGGTCCGCGTCCCCGCCGCGCAGCGCGCACAGCAGGCCGAGGTTGCCCTCGGCGTCGAGCCCGGCCGAGGTCGCGCGTGCCTCCGCGACCTGGATCTCCTCGGCGCCCCCGTCCCCGTAGGCGGAGTACAGGGTCTCGGTCTGGATCAGCGCCGAGACCGACGCCTCCGGTGAGGGACGGGCGAGGAGGAACCCGGCCTCCGCCGCCGCGGCCGTGCAGACGACGAGGTTCGAACGCGTTCCGCTCGGGTCGGTCCCGGAACAGGCGGGGATCTCGCTCGCGGACTCGGGCAGCCCCAGGACCACGGGCGTGAGCCTGGTGGCGGGCTCCTCCCCGAGCTCCAGTCCGGGTGCGTCACCCGGGTCCCCGACCAGCAGGGTGATGTCCGCTCTGGAGTCCGGCAGCCAGACGTGCGGACGCGGTCCCGCGCGCAGGTCGCTCCACCCCTCGCGCAGTAGCTCGCGGGTCCGTGCGGATCCACCCGCCGTGGTGACGCTGACGCGTACGGGCACGCAGCCGGTCCTCTCGTCCCGGCCGCCGAGGTAGGCGGAGAAGTCGTCGGCGGCCCGCTGAACGACGGCGTGCTGGTCCGGGGTGGTGAGCACAGTGAGCTCGGTGGGCGGGGCGCACTGGAGGCTCAGCCCCAGGTGGCCGTTGGCCCGCAACCAGTACATCCCGGTGGGGGCGAGGGTGAGCAGTGCGACGGCGGCGACGGCGAGGGGCCAGACCGGCCGCCCGGTGCCACGGCGCCCCCTCCCCGTCATCGCCGTGACACGGCTTCTCCGAACGGGGACGGCCGCCTCCCTCCTCCGCGTGCCGTGCCCGCCCCGTTCCCGGACGGCACCCGCGAGCGTGTGCGGAAGCCTGCGCAGGGAGGAGAGCCGCGCGCGGACGAAACGCTTGGCGGTGTTGCGTACCGCGCGCAGAAGGTCCACCGGGACGAGCCACGGCCCCACGCCCGTGTCCTCCTTGACCAGGCGCCTGAAGTTCCTGTCGCGGGCGAACCGTGTGGCACGGCGGGCGATCAGGTCCCCGTTGCGCCGGTCGTGGTCCACGATGACGCCCACCAGCCGTTCCCTGACGAACACGGCGGTGCCGGAGGACCCCTTCCACGACACGTCGTTGCCGTACTCCCGCTGGACGTCGAGCCGGAGGTCCTTCCTGACCATGCCGTCCCACGGGCTGAGGGTGCCCCGCAGGTCCTTCAGGTCCCGGTCCCCGTCGTTCGCCGCGAGGTCGGGGTAGCCGAGCGAGCGGTACGGCTGCGGTTCGTCCGCCGAGAGCTTTCCCCAGCGCACGGAGGGGTGGGGCCGCGGCTCCTCCAGCAGCAGCAGGGCGACGTCCGTCCTCCGGTCCGACCAGACGACGGAGCACCGCAGGAAACCGCTCGGCGGGTCGGCGCCCAGGCGCACGTCGACACGCTCGTGGCCGTCGAGCACATGGGCCGCGGTGAGGACGAGAGAGGGCCCGACGAGGTAGCCGGTCCCTCCCCTGGAGGCGCCCCCGCTCCTGACGACGCGGACGTCCGCGACATACCTCGGGTCCATCAGTCCAGGTCCCTGCGGTCCTCCCAGACCGCTCCGCTCTCGGAGGCGATCGCGACGTTCTCCCCGTCCGCCCCGGTCAGGGCGAGCTTCAGCGTGATCCTGTGCGTGTTCTTGCGGCCGACCTTCCCGTCAGCCCCGAGGGAGACCACGCCGAAGCTCACTCCGGCCTTCCCCGCTCCCTCCCCGTGCGCCTCCAGGAGGAGTTCGACCTCGGCCTCGACGATCTCGATGCCGATTCCGTGCTCCTCCTTCTCCTTCTGCGCCGCGGTGAGTTCATCGCGTAGTTCCTTGATGGCCTGGGCCAGTCCGATGGTGGACACCTGATGACTCCCTGGGGGTGTTTCGTCGTGGGGACGGCGGGAACAGGGCCGTGTTCTACGTCACAGGACGGGTGTGACGGCCAGTTTTCCACGCCGGTCCGTCGTTAACAGGGTGTTTTCCGCTGTACCTCACTGTTCTCGGACGGAGCGCGCGACTTCCCCCTGTTCACGGCCCCTCTCCGTCCGGAAGCCGACTCGGCGCCATGTCGACTCGTCGACCCGCCGACATGTCGTCCGCCAGACACCGGGCCGTGGCTGGTCACGGGACGCGAGCCACTGACGGTGCCATCCTTCTGACCGACCGTTCGGTCAGGACATGGCTTTCGAGCTGCGAAAAGTGGGCCCCAGTGTAGAAAGTGCCTTGAGTCACATGGCATGGTGTCCTGGGGCTCAGTCCGGTGTCGGACATGTCCTTCCTGTCGCTTGTGCGCCTGGAGGGACGGGTGATTGTCACCGTGACTGCCGGGACCAGGAGCCCACGAGCGGAATCCGACCTTCGGTCGGTAGAGAACATACGGAGCACCAATGGCAACTTCCGACTCGACGGCCCCAGGGCCGGGCGGCGCGATCGAGACCAGGGAGCGGCGGCGCGTCCTCGCCGGGACCATGGTCGGTACCACCATCGAGTGGTACGACTTCTTCATCTACGCGCAGGCCGCCGGCCTCGTGCTCGCACCCCTGTTCCTGTCGCCGCTGACCGAGGCCAGTCCAGGGCTGGCCCAGGTCCTGTCCTTCGCGACCATCGGCATCTCCTTCCTCTTCCGGCCGCTCGGCGCGATCGTCGCGGGCGCCCTCGGCGACAGGTTCGGCCGCAAGCGCGTGCTCGTGGCGACCCTGGTCATGATGGGGCTCGCCACCTGCCTGATCGGCCTGCTGCCCACCTACGCCCAGATCGGCGTGGCCGCGCCCGTCCTGCTGATCATCCTGCGCATCCTCCAGGGCTTCTCCGCGGGCGGCGAGTGGGGCGGCGCGGCGCTGATGTCGGTGGAGCACGCGCCGGTCAACAAGCGCGGCTTCTTCGGCGCCTACCCGCAGATCGGGGTCCCCTGCGGCATGATCCTGGCGACCTTCGTCGTCTGGGTGATCACCGCCGCCATCGGCCCGGAGGCGTTCCTGGAATGGGGCTGGCGCATCCCCTTCCTCCTGTCCTTCCTGCTGATCATCATCGGCCACCTCATCCGCAAGTCCGTGGAGGAGTCCCCGGTCTTCAAGCTCATGCAGGCGCGCAAGGCCGAGACCTCCGCCCCGCTGGGCCGCCTGTTCCGCAACCACACCCGGGAGGTCGTCCTCTCCGCGCTGATCTTCGTCGCCAACAACGCCGCCGGGTACCTCGTCATCGCCTACCTGGCGACCTACGCCTCCCGGCCGGTCGAGGAGTTCGGCCTCGGTATGGACCGCGGGCCCGTGCTCCTGGCGACCACCCTCGCCTCGTTCGGCTGGCTCGTCTCCACGCTCTACGGCGGCATCCTGAGCGACAGGCTCGGCCGGGTGCGGACCTTCCAGCTCGGCTACCTGCTGCTGGCCGCCTGGTCCGTGCCGATGTGGTTCATGGTCGACACCGGCAACATCTACCTGTACTTCGCGGGCGTCTTCGTCTTCACGCTCACCCTGGGTCTGAGCTACGGCCCCCAGTCGGCGCTGTACGCGGAGATGTTCCCGGCCGAGGTCCGCTACTCCGGCGTGTCCATCGGCTACGCCCTCGGTGCGATCCTCGGTGGCGCGTTCGCGCCCACGATCGCCGAGCTGCTGCTCACCGAGACCGGAGCCTCGTGGTCGATCGGCGTCTACATCGTCGTGGCCTGCGCGGTCTCCTTCCTCGGGGTCTCCCTGGTGAAGGAGCCCAAGGGCGTCGACCTCTACGCGGGCGGCACCGAGCCGACCACGGCCACGAGGTGAAAGGCGACGGGGCGGCGGACCGGTCCGCCGCCCCGCCGCCCCGTCCCCCGTCCCCTGTCTTCTGTCTCCTTGTCGTCCAGCCGCCCTGTCGCCCCGGGGCGACAGATCACCGGCCTCGCGACTCCGCGCGCTGGCGCGCCGGGCCCCGGCGGTCCCAGTCCAGTTCGTAGGCGGTGTTGACCAGGGCGATGTGGGACAGCGCCTGGGGGAAGTTCCCGACCAGCCGCCGCGCGTCCGTGTCGTACTCCTCCGCCAGCAGCCCCACGTCGTTGCGCAGACTCAGCAGGTGCTCGAAGATCCCCCGGCCCTCGTCCACGCGGCCCTGCATGACGAGGTTGTCCACCAGCCAGAACGTGCAGGGCAGGAACACGCCCTCACCGGGGGGCAGACCGTCCACGTGCCGGGTCCCCTCGTCCATGGAGTAGCGCTGGACCAGGCCGCCGTCGCACAGTTCCCGCTGGATCGCGTCCACCGTCCCCCGCATGCGCTCGTCGGTGGCCGGGAGGAAGCCGACGGTGCTCGCCATCAGGAGCGATGCGTCCAGGGACGTGGAACCGTAGTACTGGGTGAGGGTCCGCCGACCGGGGTCGTACCCGTGCTCGCACACGTCCCGGAAGATCTCTTCGCGCAGGCGCTTCCAGTCGTCCACCGGGCCCTCCAGCCCGAACCTCTCGACCGCGCTGACGGCACGGTCCGCCGCGGTCCACGCCATGATCTTGGAGTGCGTGAAGTGCCGCCGGGGTCCGCGCATCTCCCAGATCCCGTTGTCGGGGTCCTGCCAGTGCGACTCCAGGAAGTCCATCAGGTGCCGCTGGAGCTGCCAGGCCGGTTCCCGCGGCGGGATCCCGTGCTCCCTGGCCTGGTGGAAGACGTCCATCACCTCGCCGTAGACGTCGAGCTGCCACTGCTGGGCCGCCTCGTTGCCGATTCTGACGGGACGGGCGCCCTCGTACCCGGACAGCCAGTCCAGCTCCAGTTCGGGCAGCCTGCGCTCCCCCTCGACCCCGTACATGATCCGCATCTGCGCGGGTTCACCGGCCACCGCCCGCAGCAGCCACTCGCGCCAGTTGGCCGCCTCCCGTTTGTACCCCGACTCCAACAGCGAGAGCAGCGTCAGCGTCGCGTCGCGTATCCAGCAGTAGCGGTAGTCCCAGTTGCGCACGCCGCCCAGCTGCTCGGGCAGCGAGGTGGTGGCCGCGGCGACCATACCCCCGCCGGGCGCGTGCGTCAGAGCCTTGAGGGTGATGAGCGACCGGACCACCGCGTCGCGGTACTCGCCCTGGTAGGTGCACCTGGACGCCCACTCCCGCCACACCCCCTCCGTGTGCTCGATGAGCGCGCCCACGTGGGGCGGGTCCGGCTCGGGGGCACGCACCGGCGTCCAGACGAGGGAGAAGTCCACACTGTCCCCCGCGGAGACCGTGAACTCCGCGACCGGCCTGGACGGGGCCAGGACGTCGAACTCCACGTCGGAGTCCAGACAGCAGCTGTCCGGACCGGCGACCATGTGCAGCCGCCGCCCCTCCTTGCGCACCCACGGGACTATCGACCCGTAGTCGAAGCGAGGCACGGCCTCGGTCCGCATGCGCACGCGGCCCTCCAGGCCCTCGACCCGGCGCACCATGCCGGTGCCGTGCGCGCCGATGGGCATGCAGTCCACGACCCGCACCGTCCCGTCCGCGCACCGGAACTCGGTCTCCAGCACCAGGCTGTCGGAGCGGTACCGCCGCGCCGAGACCCGGTGCTCCCCGGCCGGGGCCATGGTCCAGCGCCCGTTGCCCTCGTCGCCCAGCAGGGCGGCGAAGCAGGCGCCGGAGTCGAACCTGGGCAGGCACAGCCAGTCCACGCTCCCGTCCCTGCCGACCAGCGCCGACGTCTGCATGTCACCCAGAAACGCGTAGTCCTCGATGGGCAGAGCCACACCCCGCCTCCCTTCCGTTCACGACCGGATGCCTACGTCCCCCCGCCTCACGTCAGCGGCCTCCTCGCCCTCCTCCCGGCAGGAACTCCTGCGCCTTGGACCTGACACCCTGCCTGACCACGGACCACGCGTCGGGATCGCCCTTGGCCAGGGCCTTGGCCACGCTCTCCATCTGGTCCAGCGTCGCGTGCGGCGGGATCGGCGGGACGGCGGGGTCGGTGACGAACTCGACCACGCAGGGCCGGTCCGCCGCCAGCGCCCGCTGCCAGGCGTCGCGCACGTCGGAGGGGTCCTCCACCTTGATCCCCATCAGCCCGATGCTCTCGGCGAACCCGGCGTAGGGGAAGTCGGGGATCCGCTGCGAGGGGAGGAACTGCGGTGCGCCGCCCATCGCGCGCAGCTCCCAGGTCACCTGGTTGAGGTCGCGGTTGTTGAGGACGGCGACGACGACCCGCGGGTCCTCCCACTCCCTCCAGTAGTGGCCGATGGTGATCAGTTCGTTGATGCCGCTCATCTGCATGGCGCCGTCCCCGACGAGCGCGACCACCGGCCTGTCGGGGTGGGCGAACTTCGCCCCCGTGGCGTAGGGGACGCCGGGGCACATCGTGGCCAGCGTGCCCGACAGCGTCCCGCGCATGCCCTCGCGGAACACCAGGTGCCGCGCGTACCAGTTGGCCGCCGAACCGGAGTCCGAGGTCACCATCACGTCGTCGGGCAGCAGCGGGGACAGTTCGTGGAAGACGCGTTCGGGGTTGACCGGGTCGGCGTCCACGTGGGCGCGCCGTTCGAGGACCTGCCTCCACCGCGCGACGTCGTCCTCGATCTTCTCCCGCCAGGAGCGGTCGGTCTTGCGCTCCACGAGCGACAGCAGCATCCGCAGCGTCTCCGCGGAGTCGCCGACCAGGTTGCACTCGAACGGGTAGCGCATGCCGACCATGGTCGGGTCGATGTCGATCTGGACGGCGCGCGCCTGGCCGAACTCGGGCAGGAACTGGCTGTACGGGAAGCTGGAGCCCACCACGAGCAGGGTGTCGCAGTCCCGCATCAGCTCGTAGGAGGGCCGGGTGCCGAGCAGCCCGATCGACCCGGTCACGAAGGGCAGGTCGTCGGGGAGGACGTCCTTGCCCAGCAGCGCCTTGGCCACCCCGGCGCCCAGCGCGTCGGCCATCTCGACGACCTCGTCCGCCGCTCCCCTGGCTCCCTGCCCGACCAGCATGGCGACGCGCTCGCCGGAGTTGAGGATCTCGGCGGCCTCGGCCAGTCCCTCCGGGGACGGCGTGGACCGCGGGGAGGGGAGCCCCAGGCTGGAGGGCACCATCTTGAACTCGTGCTCGGGCGGCGAGTACTCCAGGTCCTGCACGTCGGCGGGGATGATGACCGCCGTGACCGTGCGCCTGCTCGCGGCGGTCCGCATCGCCCGGTCCAGTACGTTGGGCAGCTGCTCGGGGACGGTCACCATCTGGAGGTAGTCGCTGGCCACGTCCTTGTACAGCGACATCAGGTCGACCTCCTGCTGGTAGGAGCCGCCCATCGCGCTGCGCGCGGTCTGGCCGAGGATCGCCACCACCGGGACGTGGTCGAGCTTGGCGTCGTAGAGGCCGTTCAGCAGGTGGATGGCCCCGGGACCCGAGGTGGCCGCGCACACCCCCACCCGGCCGGAGAACTTGGCGTACCCGGTGGCCTCGAAGGCCGCCAGCTCCTCGTGCCGTGACTGGATGAAGCGGGGCCGGTCGCCAGCTCGATCCCATGCGGCGAGCAGGCCGTTGATGCCGTCGCCCGCGTAGGAGAAGACGCGGTCGACCCCCCACTCGCGCAGACGCTTCAGTACGTGGTCGGACACCAGTTCCGCCATGACCGCTTCCCTCCCGGGTTCGACGCCGTCGGTCGGCACCGCCCCCGCGGCACCGCGCCCGCTGCGCGCGGAGGCGTTGACCCGGCGGCTCGCGGCCCCCGGACCGCCACGGGAGTGCCTCGCTGGCGCGACTACCCCGACTCCCGCGTCCGCACTCACCGCGCGGACCGCGCGGTCCACCCGTCCCGCTGCCACGGTCGCGGGTCGGCCACCGTTGCCACGGTCGCGACCTGGTCACCGCTGCCCCGCACCGCGGGCCGGACGTTTGCCCGTCCGCGGGGTCGGTCAGTGGTGTGTGGCGGCCGCGGGCGGCGGTCGCCACCGCCGCGTCGCCGCCCACGAGGAAGAGTGACCTGTGTCACATCGGGTAATGATTCACCATCAGCCCCTTGCGTCACGAGGGCACAAGAAACGGACGCAACCACGGTGGAGGTAACCATGTCCAACCGGACATCGGCCCAGGGCGTGACCAGAGTTCCCGGAAAGCCGATCCGTATCGCCGCGCTCGTCTACGGCATCGTCTTCCTGCTGGTGGGCGTGATGGGCTTCATCCCCGGCCTGACCACCAACTACGACCAGATGCAGTTCGCCGGGCACCACTCCGAGGCCTTCCTGCTGGGCCTCTTCCAGGTGTCGATCCTGCACAACCTGCTCCACCTGGTCCTCGGCGTGGCCGGGGTGGCGATGGCGCGCACCGCCGGTCTGGCGCGGATCTACCTCATCGTCGGCGGTCTGGCCTACCTGGTGCTGTGGGTCTACGGGCTTCTGGTCGAGTCCGGCGACCCGACGAACATCGTGCCGCTCAACGACGCCGACAACTGGCTGCACCTGGTGCTGTGGCTGAGCATGATCGCGCTCGCGATCGTCCTCGCGCCCTCCCGCCGACGCGGTGCCAGGGGCTAGCGCCCGAACGGACCCGCCCGCACAGGGTCCGCACGCGACCGGCCCCGGTCCCCGAACGGGGACCGGGGCCGGTCGCGTGCGGGTCAGCGCCGGTCGAGCCACTCGTAGGCGGCGCTGGTGGCGCAGGCGTAGACCGTGTGGTGCAGCAGGTCCACCGCCACCTCCTCGGCGCCCCACTTCCAGGCCGGGGGCGCCGTGCCCGTGGCCGGGAGGGCGACCTGCTCACCGCCCCACACCGGAGCCAGACGCGCGGCCGCCGCGGCGGTGCCGTGCAGCCCGGCGGCGCCCAGCAGCCCGCGGACCGCCCCCCACGAGGTCCCGTATCCCCAGTGCACCGCGGTGTTGAACCGCTGCTCGCCCGAGGAGCCCTCCGGGCGCACCCCGAGCACCTTCCCGGCGGCGTCGGCGGGCGAGCTGCTGCCTCCCCTGCCGCGCAGTCTGGCCTCGGCGGTGCTGGAGACCGTCATCGCCGCCGTACCGGCCACCCCCGCCAGCAGTCCCCTGCCGACGGCGGACGAGGTGTGCGCGAGGGCCCGTGCCAGTCGTTCCCTCACGCCCGCCTCAGCGCTCCACCACGTGCCGCTTGTTGGGCACGCAGTGGGTCATCGTCAGCCCCGACACGTCGCGGGGGCCGTTCTTGCCCAGGTTGGCCATGCGCCGGCGCTCACCCTCGTCCAGGCTCTGGCTCCGCAGCGGTTCCAGGTGCGCCACGTCGCCCGGAGTGATGCCCAGCCCCTCGCCGACGCGCAGCCCCAGGTCGTCGTCGACCATGAGGAAGTGCCAGACCATCCGCTCCTGGATCGGCCGGTCGCACTGGGAGAGCTGCCCGGTGAAGTTGCGCACCAGGTCGTCGCGCTCCCAGTCCTCCATCAGCGTGTACCGCTGCCCCGCCTGCTGGTAGTCGTTGGTGCGGGAGATGCGCTTGCGGGTGACCCGTCCCCGGATCTCCGGCCCCTGCTCGTCGTGCGTGGGGTACTGGCCCTCACGCAGACCGCCGTTGATGGACGGCTCGTAGTTGACGTGCGGGTTCTCGCCCCCGGAGTCCTGGTGGTAGGCCATCAGACCGTCGCGCTGGTTGGTGCGCACGTTCGCGTTCCTGGCCTGGTTCACCGGCAGCTGGAGGTAGTTGGGCCCCACCCGGTAGCGCTGCGTGTCGCTGTAGGAGAAGGTGCGCCCGACGAGCATCTTGTCGTCGGAGAAGTCCAGGCCGTCCACGAGCACGCCGGTGCCGAAGGAGATCTGCTCGTTCTCCGCGAAGTTGTCCGACACGTTCCGGTCGAGCACGATCCTCCCCACCGCCCTGGGCGGGAAGTCCTGCTCCGGCCAGGTCTTGGTGTCGTCCAACGGGTCGAAGTCGAGTTCGGGGTGCTCCTCGTCGCTCATCATCTGCACGAGCAGCTCCCACTCGGGGTACTCGCCGCGGTCGATGGCCTCGTGCAGGTCCTTGGTCGCGTGCCCGGTCTCCTGCGCCTGGAGGTTGGCGGCGTCGGCCTCGGTCATGCTGCGCACGCCCTGCTTGGGCATCCAGGTGTACTTGACCAGGACGGTCTCGCCCACGTCGTTGACCCACTTGTAGGTGTTGACGCCGAAGCCCTGCTGGTGCCGGTAGTCCGCCGGGATGCCGCGCGGGCTGAACAGGTTGACCAGCATGTGCATGCACTCGGGGGTCTGCGACATGAAGTCGAAGATGCGGTTGGGCTCCTGGCGGAAGGTCACCGGGTCCGGCTTGAGGGCGTGGATCACGTCGGGGAACTTGATGGCGTCGCGGATGAAGAACACCGCCAGGTTGTTGCCCACGAGGTCCCAGTTGCCGTCCTCGGTGTAGAACTTGATCGCGAATCCGCGCGGGTCGCGTGCGCACTCCGAGGAGTCCCTGCCACCGATGACCGTGGAGAAGCGCAGTGCGATGTCGGTCCGCTTCCCCTGGCCCTGGAACAGCTTGGCCCGTGTGTAGCGGCTGATCGGCTCGTCACCCCACGAGCCGTAGGACTCGAAGTAGCCGAACGCGGTCGCCCCGCGCGCGTGCACCACCCGCTCCGGGATGCGCTCCCGGTCGAAGTGGCTGATCTTCTCCAGGAACTGGTAGTTCTCCAGCGTCGCGGGCCCCCGCTCCCCGACCGTGCGCTGGTTCTGGTTGTCGTAGACCAGGTGTCCCTGCCGGTTCGTGAGCACCTCGCGGTCGTCTCCCGGCGCGGACCCCTGGCTGGATACGTCGGTCATGGAACTGGTCCCCCACCACGTCGTCATGATCCCTGTCCAGGTGCCCCCTGCCCACTGCCGCGGCCCCGGACGCGCGGAGGGGGAAGTTCTTACCAACTGGAGGGAGTACCGGGACCCTCCCCCCCCGCCGGGGAAGTCCGGAAAGGGGGTTTCGCCCCTCTCCGACGCCGGTGTTTCACGTGAAACACCGCAGCCCGGACCGCGTCACGGAAACCCCATGGAACCGCCACGGGCGGCGTGTCCTCGCCCGCGCGGACGCCCGTCCGGCACACGGTGGAGATTCGGACCCATGCCCCTCGCGTCCGTGGGTAGCGGGAGACCTGGAGACCATCGACGGGCCCCGGGCCCGGGGCGGAGGCGAGCATGGGCGTACGCACGTGGATCGAGTCGTGGCCGGTGTACCGGCAGTTCACCGGGGACGACCCGACGGGGCGCGGTGCCGCCGCGAAGTCCCGCCGGTCGGAGAACCTCAGGGCGCGCACCGAGGAGGCCGACCGGGTCGTGAAGTCGGTCTGTCCCTACTGCGCGGTGGGGTGCGGACAGAACGTCTACGTCAAGGACGAGAAGGTCGTCCAGATCGAGGGCGATCCGGACTCGCCGATCAGCCGCGGGCGGCTGTGCCCCAAGGGGTCGGCCAGCCTCCAGCTCACCACCGGTTCCGGCCGCGAGGAGAAGGTCCTGTACCGGCGCCCGTACGGTACCGACTGGGAGGAACTCGACCTCGACACCGCCATGCGGATGGTCGCCCACCGCGTGGTCCGCACACGCGAGCGGACCTGGGAGCGGGAGCACGAGGGGCGCCGGGTGAACCGGACGCTGGGGATCGCCAGCCTCGGCGGCGCCACGCTGGACAACGAGGAGAACTACCTCATCAAGAAGCTTCTGACCTCGCTCGGCGTCGTCCAGGTGGAGAACCAGGCCCGCGTGTGCCACAGCTCCACGGTCGCCGGGCTCGGGACGTCCTTCGGCCGCGGCGGGGCGACCATGTTCCTCCAGGACCTCCAGAACTCCGACTGCATCGTCATCGAGGGCTCCAACTTCGCCGAGGCCCACCCGGTCGGCTTCCAGTGGGTCATGGAGGCCAAGGCACGCGGCGCGGTGGTCATCCACGTCGACCCCCGATTCAGCCGCACCAGCGCGCTCGCCGACATGCACGTGCCCATCCGCGCGGGCACCGACATCGCCTTCCTCGGCGCGATCATCAACCACGTCCTCACCGAGGAGAAGTACTTCCTCGACTACGTCCGCACCTTCACCAACGCCGCCACGATCGTCGGCGAGGAGTTCCAGGACACCGAGGACCTGGACGGCCTGTTCTCCGGCTTCTCGGAGGAGGACAAGAGCTACGACGTCACCACCTGGAGCTATGAGGGAGGCGAGGTCGCCGCGGCGGCGGGTGACCGCGACCAGCTGAGTGAGGCGGAGCGGGCCGGGGGCGAGGGCACCAGCCGCTCCGGACGTCCCGAACAGCAGGGGTCGGGCGGCGCGGTGATCAGGAACCCCTCCTCCGAAGACCCGACGCTCACCCACCCCCGCTGCGTGTTCCAGATCCTCAAACGCCACTACGCGCGCTACACGCCCGAGACGGTCGAGGAGGTGTGCGGCATCCCCAAGGAGACCTTCCAGCGAGTGTGCGACCACCTCACCAGCAACTCGGGCCCCGACCGCACCAGCGCCTTCTGCTACGCCGTGGGCTGGACCCAGCACACCGTCGGCTCCCAGTACATCCGGGCCGCCTCCATCCTCCAACTTCTGCTGGGCAACATCGGCCGCCCCGGCGGCGGCATCCAGGCCCTGCGCGGGCACGCCAGCATCCAGGGCTCCAGCGACGTGCCGACCCTGTTCGACCTGCTGCCGGGCTACCTGCCGATGCCGCACGCCCACGAGGAGCAGTCCCTGGAGACCTACGTCCGTGCGGTCGGCCAGCCGCACAAGGGCTTCTGGGCGAACATGGAGTCCTACATGGTCAGCCTGCTCAAGGCCTGGTGGGGCGAGCACGCGACGGCCGACAACGACTACTGCTTCGACCACCTCCCCCGGCTCACCGGGTCCCACAGCCACTACGACACCGTGATGGCCCAGATCGCCGGGGACTGCAAGGGCTACTTCCTCATGGGTGAGAACCCCGCCGTGGGGTCAGCCAACAGCCGGGCCCAGCGCATGGGCATGGCCGAGCTGGACTGGCTGGTCGTGCGCGACTTCTCTCTGATCGAGAGCGCCACCTGGTGGAAGGACGGGCCGGAGATCGAGTCCGGGGAGATGCGGACCGAGGACATCGGCACCGAGGTGTTCTTCTTCCCGGCCGCGGCGCACACCGAGAAGTCGGGCACCTTCACCAACACCAACCGGCTGCTCCAGTGGCACGACCGGGCCGTGAGCCCGAGCGGGGACCAGCGCAGCGACCTGTGGTTCATGTACCACCTGGGCCGGACCATCCGCGGGATCCTCGCCGACTCCGACGACCCCAAGGACCGCCCCGTCCTCGACCTCACCTGGGACTACCCCCTGGAGGAGGACGGCGAGCCCGACGCCGCCGCGGTCCTGCGCGAGATCAACGGCCACGACGCCGAGGGCCGTCCGCTCACCGTCTACACCGAGCTGCGCGACGACGGGTCGACCTCCTGCGGCTGCTGGATCTACTGCGGCGTCTTCAAGGACGGGGTGAACCAGGCGGCGCGCAGGAAACCCCACACCGAGCAGGACTGGATCGCCGGCGAGTGGGCCTGGGCCTGGCCGGACAACCGGCGCGTCCTCTACAACCGCGCGTCCGCCGACGCGGAGGGCCAGCCCTGGAGCCCCCGCAAGAGCCTCGTGTGGTGGGACGCGGACAAAGGCAGCTGGGTCGGGCACGACACACCCGACTTCGAGAACCGCAAGGCGCCCGACTACCGCCCGCCCGAGGGCGCCGAGGGGGTCGAGGCCCTGTCGGGGACGGACGCCTTCATCATGCAGGCCGACGGGCGGGGGTGGCTGTACGCGCCCGCCGGGCTCACCGACGGGCCGATGCCCACGCACTACGAGCCGCAGGACACCCCGTTCGAGAACCCGCTGTACGGGCACCAGCGCAATCCGACGCGCCTGCTGTACCCGCACGAGTACAACCGGTACCACCCCGCCCCCGGCACGCCCGGGGCCGACGTCTTCCCGTACGTGGTGACGACCTACCGGCTCACCGAGCACTTCACCGCGGGCGGGATGAGCAGGTGGACGCCCTACCTGGCCGAGCTCCAGCCCGAGTTCTTCTGCGAGGTCGGCCCCGAGCTGGCCGAGGAGCGCGGGCTGGAACACGGCGGCTGGGCCACCGTCGTCACCGCGCGCAACGCCATCGAGGCCCGGGTCATGGTCACCGACCGGATGGCGCCGCTGAGGGTGCAGGGACGGGTGGTCCACCAGATCGGAATGCCCTACCACTGGGGGCCCAACGGGTACTCGACCGGGGACGCGGTCAACGAGCTGATGCCCATCGCGCTCGACCCCAACGTGCACATCCAGGAGGTCAAGGCGATCACGGCCGACATCCGGCCGGGGCGCAGGCCCCGGGGGGCTGAACGCCTCGACCTGGTGCGCGAGTACCGGGAACGGGCCGGAATCACGGAAGAGACGGGACTGGAGGTGTGAGCGTGTCCGCGGAGAACAACGGGGACGGCAGGCACGAGAGGGTCGGCTTCTTCACCGACACGAGCGTGTGTATCGGTTGCAAGGCCTGCGAGGTCGCCTGCAAGGAGTGGAACATGGTCCCCGAGGACGGCCTGGACTTCACGTCCATGTCGTTCGACAACAGCGGCGGGCTGAGCGCGGACACGTGGCGTCACGTGGCCTTCGTCGAGCAGCGCGAGCCCCTCGGCCACCAGGACCCGGGCGTGGGACGCCCCGGGGCCGTCGACCTGGGCATGCCCTCCTTCGAGCTGCCCGGCGCCGCCACGGGCGCCGACGAGCGCGGTGAGTTCCGCTGGCTGATGTCCTCGGACGTGTGCAAGCACTGCACCAGCGCCGCCTGCCTGGACGTGTGCCCGACCGGCTCCCTGTTCCGTACCGAGTTCGGCACGGTGGTGGTGCAGGAGGACATCTGCAACGGCTGCGGGTACTGCGTTCCGGCCTGCCCCTACGGTGTCATCGACAAGCGGGAGGAGGACGGTCGGGTCTGGAAGTGCACCCTGTGCTACGACCGGCTCGGCGACGGCCTGGAACCCGCCTGCGCCAAGGCCTGCCCCACCGACTCGATCCAGTTCGGCAACCTCGACGAACTGCGTGCGCGCGCGGAGGCGCGGGTGGCCGACCTGCACGAGGCCGGGGTGTCCTCCGCCCGCCTGTACGGCGAGGATCCCGAGAACGGGGTGGACGGCGCGGGCGCGTTCTTCCTGCTGCTGGACGAGCCCGAGGTCTACGGGTTGCCGCCGGACCCGGTGGTGACCACCCGGGACCTGCCGTCGATGTGGCGGCACGCCGGTGTCGCGGCGGCGGCGCTGGTGGTCGGGGCGGCCGCGACGTTCGTGGGGAGGCGCTGATGAGCTCGTCGGACGTGACCAAGGAGGGCATGCGCGGGCAGCGCCCCGGACGGGAGGCCGTCACGGGGGCCGCCGACGTCGTAGGGGAGGAGCAGCGCCGCGAACACGGTGAGGGGCGCCGCAGGAGGAAGGGGCGCGGCGAGCCCACGCGGGTGCCCGACGCCGAGTTCCGCTCCTACTACGGCAGACCGGTCCTCAACCAGATCGTGTGGAAGGCCTCCGACATCGGCGGCTACCTGTTCCTGGGCGGACTCGCCGGGGCCTCGTCGGTGCTCGCCGCCGGTGCCGAGGTGACCGGCCGCCCGGCGCTGGCCCGCCCCCTCAAGTACGCCGCCCTGGGCGCGATCTCCGGTTCGACGGCCGCGCTCATCCACGACCTGGGGCGCCCCGAGCGCTTCCTCAACATGCTGCGGGTGGTCAAGCCGACCTCGCCGATGAGCGTCGGGTCCTGGATCCTCATGGCCTACGGCCCCCTCGCCGGGGTCGCCGCGGTGACCTCCGCCACCGGGTGGTTCCCGCGGATCGGCCGGGCGGCCACCCTGGGCGCCGGTGCGGTGGGGCCGCTGGTGGCCACCTACACGGCGCCGCTGGTGTGCGACACCGCGGTGCCTTCCTGGCACGACGGCTACCGGTACATGCCGTTCGTGTTCGCCTCCTCCGCGGCCTCGGCCGCGGGCGGGATGGGCCTGGTCACCGCGCCCCTGGCGCAGAGCGGCCCCGCGCGCCGCGCCGCCGTGGGCGGGGCCCTGGCCGAGACGGTGCTCTTCGAGGCGATGGAGCGCCGGATGGGACTGTCCGGCGAGCCCTACCGCCGGGGCACGGCGGGCGGGTTCGTCCGCGCCGCCAAGGCGCTCACCCTGGCCGGTGCGGCCGGTGCGGTGTTGGGCCGCCGCAGCCGGGTGGCGTCCGCGGTGAGCGGCGCCGCCCTGCTGGCCGGTTCCGCGTGCACCCGGCTGGGCGTCTTCCACGCGGGCAAGCAGTCCGTGGCCGACCCCAAGTACACGGTGGTGCCGCAGCGCCGCAGGCTGGCCGAGCGGGAGGCGGAACGCAAGGGCGCCGACGCGGCCGCCGTCCCCCGGGCCCGGTCCGCGGAGGAGTGAGTGGCGGCCGTCCTCCCCCGCGGCTCGGGCGGGGGAGGACGGCCGCACGGGGCGGTTATGCGGTGGTCGGTGCGGTCGGTGCGGTCGGTGCGGTCGGTGCGGTCGGTGCGGTCGCCTGCTCGGTGATCAGCCCGCGGACCTGGTCGGCGCGGTAGCGGCGGGCGCCGCCCGGGGTGAGGTGTACGCGGAGGCGACCGTGGTCGGCCCACCTATTGACGGTTCTGACATGCACCCTGAACAGGGCCGCCACCTCGCGCGGGGTGAGCAGGGATCCGACCTCGTCGGGCAGTGGCTGGTACTCGGTCACTGAGGGGCCTTTCGGGGGTGTGGGGCCGTGTGCGGGGAACGGGGTGCCCCGCACACGGCCGCTGTCGTGGTCACTCGGCAGGTTCGGTGGGCAGGTGTTCGAGGGGCGAACGCCATACGACGGGGTGCTGTCGGTACACGTCCCACCCGGTACGGCAGACGCGCATCTGGGCGCCCTTCCGCGCGCCGTACACCTCCTGGCGCTCCCAGGTCGATCCCAGGTACCTCACCCGCGCGCCGTGGGCGCGTGCCCACACGCGCAGACCGGTCATGGTCGGTACCTCGTGGAGTTCGAGCACGGTTCTCATCGCTGCCGCGCCTCCTCGGCCCCGCGCAGTTCGGCGGCGGCCCGAAGGGCGGTGCGGGCCAGGTGCTCCAGAGCCGCGATGCGTTCGGCCCGCTGGTACGGGCGCATCCACCCGGGGGTGAGGTCGACGTGGCAGGCGGCGATCACCAGGGAGTGGATCGGTCCGGCCCCGGCGGCCTCGTGGACCACGCGGATGTCGGCGGCCGTCAGGTCGGTGATCGTGACGGCGGTCGTGGCTGTCATCGCGACGCCTCCGGTGCGGACGCGGACGCCGGGACCGCGAGGAGCGGGCGGCACCCGCGGATGCGGTGGCGTCGGGAGGAGTTCACGCCCTCACCCCCGTGAAGACCTGCCACCGGCGGACCGCGTCGGCCAGATCGGACAGGTCGGTCAGTCCGGGCAGGTCGGCGTGCGGTCGGCCCCCGGAGGGCCGCTGGGAGGTGGTCTGGAGGACACCGGATCCGGCGCGGGTACGGTCGTCCCGCTTCTCGGACCGCTCCTGCTCCCACGCCCGGTAGTAGGGGCGGACCAGGTGGCGGTCGGGGCGCGGCGGCAGCGGCGGGTGCGCCGGGTCGGTGGAGGTCTCCCCGGCCGGGGGTGCGGACGTGCGCCGCGACCGGTACGCGGCCGGGGGCTGGGAGGTGCGGGGGCGCGTGAGCGGACGGGCGGCGCGCGCGTGCCGCCCGTGGGGCGGCGGGATCACCAGGGACTAGAGGTACATGAGACGGGTTGCCAGGTATCGCACGGGGCGACCTCCTGAGGTCGGGTGCCGGATGGGAGGTCCGGCCGGGAGTTAGAATCACCTCTATCATCGAAAGTAAAATTTCGATTCTCAAGTACGTGTCCGAAAATCGACTCCTAATCATTTAAGTCCGATAAGCGAAGGCTGGGGCGCTCGGTGATGGGCGGCGATAGGATCGGCGCGTCTGGCGAGGAGGACAACGTGGCAGGTCGTACGGCAGGTCCCACGATCAGCAGGAGGCAGCTTTCAGGTGTGCTCCGGCGTCTTCGTCGTGAGCAGGAGAAGACCCTGGAGCAGGTCGCGGACCGGGTCGAGTGGTCGACTGCGAAGGTGTCCAACTTCGAGACCGGCAGGACTGCCCGTCCCTCGGTGACCGATGTCAGCGCGCTCCTCCGTGTTTACGGAGTGTCGGTTGACAGCCCTGAGGGCGAGGCGATCCTCGCCCTGGTGCGCCAGTCACGGCAGAAGAACAGGTGGAGCGGTTTCGGAGATGTTCTCACCGGTGAGTACGCCGCGCTGGAGGAGGAAGCCTCCCGCATATCCACCTACGAACCGATCGTCATCCCGGGCTTGGCCCAGACCGAGGGCTACACGCGCCTCCACATGCAGTCCGCCTCTGTGCCCCGTGTCAAGGCCGACATCGAACGCGTGGTGGCCGCACGCCGCCAGAGGCAAGAGATCCTCTTCAGCCAGGGTGCTCCTGAGCTGTGGATGATCATCGATGAGAACGCGATCCGCCGGATGTCGGCGGATCCGAAGATGATGCGTGAACAGATCGAGCATCTGATCGCGGTGTCGGATGACCTCTCCAACGGCGTCACCCTGCAGGTGATGCCCACGAGTTCGTCGTTCCGGTCAGGCCTTGTCGGGCCGTTCGTCATCCTTGAGTACGACGACCCCGACGTGGCTCCGTTCGTGTTCCTGGAGACGGACACTGACGGCCTCTACCTCGAAAGAGACGAGGAGGTCGACCGGTACCGGCGCCTCTTCGAGCAGGCCCAGTCCATCGCGTTGGGCGCCCATGATTCCGTGGAGCTGTTGCGCGGTCTCGCTCCCTAGAAAGAAGTGAATCCCATGCGTCTGGCCCCTGTTTCCGCAGAGCGGCTCACCTTCCGTAAGAGCAGCTACAGCACTCCGCAGAACTGTGTGGAGGTCGCCGACGTGCCAGGCGGTGACGCCGTTGTCCGCGACTCCCAGAACCCTCATCTCGGGCATTTCGTGGTGTCGGGGCCCGAGTGGACCACGTTCCTGGACTCCGTGAAGCACCGCGGTCTGTGAACGGGGAAGGCCCCCGACGCCGATAACGCGTCGGGGACCTTGTCTAACTCCCAGAATGAGCCTACAGTCCACCACGGCCACCGGCCAGAGTCCGGACGTTTCCGGGCAGAACCAGACAGGCCCGGGCCCGAACACCCGGCGGAAGTCGGCGGTTCGGTGGCGCCTCCCCCCCCCGCCGGTCAGGCGTCGCGGACCTGGTCCGGGCGGCTGACCACCGGGGGCTCCACCGACCAGGGGAAGTTGATCCACCGGTCGGTGTGCCTCCACACGTACTCGCACTTGACCAGGGAATGCGGCTTCTCGTAGATGACCGCGCTGCGGACCTCGGCGACGTGCTCGGCGCAGAAGTCGTGGACGAGCTTGAGGGTCCTGCCGGTGTCCGCGACGTCGTCGGCGACCAGGACCCTCTTGCTGCCGAGGTCCACCACGTTGGGCACCGGGGGGAGCATGACGGGCATGTCGAGCGTGGTGCCGACCCCGGTGTAGAACTCCACGTTCATCACGTGCAGGTTCTTCACGTCCAGCGCGTATCCCAGCCCACCCGCCACGAAGAGGCCGCCGCGCGCGATGGAGAGGATCATGTCGGGCTCGAACCCGTCGTCGGCGATCGCGTGGGCCAGGTCGCGGATCGCGGTGCCGAAGAGCCCGTAGTCCAGGTTCTCGCGCTCGTCGCTCACGAGGTCCCCTCTTTCCCGGTGGTGTGGTGTGTGGCGCGGCTCGGTACCGCCCCAGGCTAACCACCGCCGCGTCGCTTCGTGCCCGCACGGAGACGGAGCGCGGTGGTGCGGGCCACTTGTCCACGCCGGATGGTGTTCTGGGTCACACGATTGGATGTTCGGCCAGTTTTCCGAGCTGAATCCTCGACGTTTTCTTGAGTTTTGCGTGGTTGTGGCGAACAGATGGCAATAAACAGCACCATGTGTCTGAACACTTCTCCCTGACACAGGAGGCTGGCGCCATGGCTGATGACCGGGACCTTCTCCCCTCCGAGCAGCCGGTCCGGTTGCTCGACGAGACCGGAAGCCCGGTGGACGGGGCCGCCCTGCCGTTCCCGGACCGGGAACGGCTGCTCGCCGCGTACACCTCCCTGGTGATCGGTCGCCGCGTCAACGACCAGGCCAGCGCCCTCGTGCGGCAGGGCCGCCTGGCCGTGTACCCCTCCTCGCACGGGCAGGAGGCCTGCCAGACGGGCGCGGCCCTGGCCCTGGCGGAGGGCGACTGGCTGTTCCCGACCTACCGCGACACCGCGGCGGTGGTCGCGCGCGGGGTGGACCCGGTGGAGGTGCTCACCCTGCTCAAGGGCGACTGGCACTCGGGCTACGACCCCTACGCGCACCGCGTGGCCCCGCAGGCCACACCGCTGGCCACCCAGCTCCTGCACGCGGTGGGCGTCGCGCACGCCGCACGCCTGCGCGGTGAGGACACCGTGGTCATGGCGATGTGCGGCGACGGCGCCACCAGCGAGGGCGACTTCCACGAGGCGCTGAACTTCGCGGCGGTGTTCCGGGCCCCGGTGGTGTTCTTCGTGCAGAACAACGAGTACGCCATCTCCGTCCCCCTGGCACGCCAGACCGCCGCGCCCTCGCTGGCCCACAAGGGCGTCGGCTACGGCGTGGCCGCGGAGCGGGTGGACGGCAACGACACCCCCGCGGTGCTCGCCGTGCTGGACCGGGCCGTGGCCGCCGCGCGGGCGGGCGAGGGCCCCCAGTTGGTGGAGGCGCACACCTACCGCATGCAGGCGCACACCAACGCCGACGACGCCACCCGGTACCGCAGCCAGGAGGAGGTCGACCCCTGGAAGGCCCGCGACCCCCTGCTGCGCATGGAGGCCCACCTCACCAGGAAGCGCGTCCTCACCAAGGCTCGCAAGGCGCGGATCGCCGAGGAGGCGGAGGCCGTGGCCACCGCCATGCGCGAGGGCATCGCCAGGGACACCGACCCCGAGCCCGCCGAGCTGTTCGCGCACGTGTTCGCCACCCCCACACCGCAGTTGGACGAGCAGGCCGCCTTCCTGGCCGACGAACTGAGCAGAGAGGGCAACTGACATGGCGACCGACCCCACCAAGCTCTCCATGGCCCAGGCCCTCAATCGGGCCCTGCGCGACGCCATGGCCGAGGACCCGGCGGTGTACGTCTTCGGCGAGGACGTCGGCCCTCTCGGCGGCGTCTTCCGCATCACCGACGGCCTCACCGCCGAGTTCGGGGAGAACCGCTGCTTCGACACCCCGCTCGCCGAGTCCGGGATCGTGGGCATGGCCGTCGGCATGGCGATGAACGGCATGCGCCCCGTGGTGGAGATGCAGTTCGACGCGTTCGCCTACCCGGCCTTCGAGCAGATCGTCAGCCACGTGGCCAAGACGCGCAACCGCACCCGCGGCCGGGTCGGGCTGCCCATGGTCATCCGCGTCCCCTACGCGGGCGGGATCGGCGGCGTCGAGCACCACTGCGACTCCTCCGAGGCCTACTACGCCCACACGCCCGGCCTGACCGTGGTCACCCCGTCCACGCCCGCCGACGCCTACTTCCTGCTGCGCGAGGCGATCGCCTCCGACGACCCGGTCGTGTTCATGGAGCCCAAGAAGCTCTACTGGGGCAAGGACGAGGTCGACCTGTCCGCGCCCGAGCCGCCCATCGGCCGCGCCGTGGTGCGCCGCCCCGGCACCGACGCCACCCTCATCGCCTACGGCCCCTCGGTGCCCACCGCGCTGGAGGCGGCCGAGGCCGCCGCCCAGGAGGGCCGCAGCCTCCAGGTGGTGGACGTGCGCTCCCTCGTCCCCTTCGACGACGCCACCGTGTGCGAGGCGGTTCGCTCCACCGGGCGCGCCGTCGTGGTCGCCGAGGCCAGCGGGTACGCCAGCGTCGCCTCGGAGATCGTCGCGCGGGTGACCGAGCGCTGCTTCCACTCCCTGGCCGCGCCGGTGCGCCGCGTCACCGGCTTCGACATCCCCTTCCCGCCGCCGAAGCTGGAGCGTTTCCAGCTCCCGGGCGTGGACCGGATCCTGGACGCCGTCGACGACCTTCAGTGGGAGGACCAGTGACGACGCAGACCTTCGACCTCCCCGACCTGGGCGAGGGACTCACCGAGGCCGAGGTGGTGCGCTGGCTCGTGTCCGTCGGCGACACCGTGGCCGTGGACCAGCCGATCGTGGAGGTGGAGACCGCCAAGTCGATCGTGGAGGTCCCCTCCCCCTTCGCGGGCACCGTCAGTGAGCTGCACGGCGAGGAGGGCCGGGTCATGGAGGTCGGGCGCCCCCTGATCAGCGTGACCGACGGTTCCGGGAGCGAGGCCGCGTCCGCCGCCGGGGCCGCCACCGCGACCGCGTCCGGGTCCGACGCCGCGCCGGTGTCGGCGGAGGGGGAGCGCTACCGCGAGGAGGAGCGCGCCGGAACGGGTTCGGGCAACGTGCTGATCGGCTACGGAACGCCGGAGGCCGCGGCTTCAGGGCGCCGTCGGCGTCCGCGTGAGCGCCCGCCCGCGGGACCGGTCCAGCCTGCCGTCCCCACCGCAGCTGGCCCGGCCCGGCCTGCCGTACCGGCCCCCGCCGCTCCCACCGCCACGCGTCCGCCGCTGGTCACCTCACCCCTGGTGAGGCAGATGGCCCGCGAGGCGGGGCTGCGGATCTCCGAGGTTCCCGGAAGCGGCCCTGGCGGACTCATCACCCGGCGCGACGTGCGCGAGGCCATCGAGGCCGCGCAGGTTCCGGCCGCTGACCCCGCCGCCGCTCCCACCGGACCTGCCGCTGACCCCGCCGCTCCCGCCGCCGGGCCGGAACCCGTCGCGACCGGCGCCGTGGACGCCCGCACGGGACTGGCCGAGTCCCGGCGCGTGGCCATGAGCGGGTTCCGCCGCAGCGTGGCGGCGTCGCTGTCCCGCAGCCGCAGCGAGATCCCCGAGGCGACCGTCTGGGTGGACGTGGACGCGACCGAGCTGGTCCGCCTCCGGCGGTCCGACCCGTCCGGGCCCGGCCTGATGTCCTACGTGGCGCGGTTCGTGGTCGCGGGCCTGCGCGCCCACCCCGAGCTCAACGGCAGGGTGGACACCGAGCGCGGGGAGCTGGTCCAGTACGACGGGGTCAACCTGGGCCTGGCGGTGCAGACCGACCGTGGCCTGGTCGCCCCGGCCGTGCTGGGCGCGCACCGGCTCACCACGACCGAGCTGGACGGTGAGATCCGGCGGCTCACCGCCGCCGCCCGGGAGGGCAAGGCCTCCCCGGCCGAGATGGCTGGCGGCACCTTCACCCTCAACAACTACGGGTCGCTGCGGGTGGACGGCAGCGCCGCCATCATCAACCACCCGCAGGCGGCGATCCTCGGCCTCGGCCGGATCATGGACCGCCCGTGGGTGGTGGACGGCGAGCTGACCGTCCGCAAGATCACGCAGCTGTCGTTCGCCTTCGACCACCGCGTGTGCGACGGCGGGGCCGCCGCGGGCTTCATGCGCGTGGTCGCCGACGCCATGGAGAACCCGGCCGCGGCCATCGCCCGCCTGTAGGCCGGGACGGAGCGGGCGCCCCGGGGACTCGTTGTCCCGGGGCGCCTCCGGCCGTTCTGGAGTCCACTGGGCGGTGTTCGCTCGGCACGGTCTAGGCTCGGGCGTCATGACCGTGGGAACTGTCGACCAGTGGGTCGTCAACGCCGCCGAACCGCACATCCTCGCCCGCTTCTGGGCCTTCGTGCTGGGCGGTGAGTCGGTATTGCGGGACGACGGATGGGCGTACGTGGAAGGCGCGGGGGGCGCCCACCGGTTGTCCTTCCAGCCCGATCCCAAGCCGAAGACCGGGCGCAACCGCATCCACCTGGACGTACGGGTGGACGACATCGCCGCCGCCACCGACGCGGTCGTGACCAGGGGAGCCAGCCGGAGGGGCGTTCCGGTCACCGATGAGCAGGGATCCTTCCAGGTACTGTTCGACCCCGAGGGCAACGAGTTCTGCCTGGTGGAGCCTGCCGCCCGTTGACGGCGGAGGTGCCTACCTCGCCGTGATCCGCTCCATCAGGCCCGCCACCAGGGCGACCTGGCGCGGTGTCCCGCCGACCAGGACGTGCTCGTCGCGCGAGTGCGGCCCGGCGCCCACCGCGCCCAGCCCGTCGAGCACCGGGCGGCCCAGCGCGGAGACGAAGTTGGCGTCGCTGGCCCCGCCCACCGAGACCTCCTCCAGGGAGGCGCCCAGCTCCCCGGCCACCTCCCGCAGCAGGCCGAACGCCTCCTCCGAGGGCGGGTTGGGGTTCATCGGCGGACGGTTCCACCCGCCCGTGACCTCGACCGCCACGCGCGGGTCGGCGGCGGCGAGCGCGGCCAGCCCGGTGTCCACGCGGGCCATCTCGGCGGGGTCCTGCACCCGCACGTCCACCCCGCAGCGGGCGTGTCCGGCGACGACGTTGTACCCGGTCCCCCCGGAGACCCGGCCCACGTTCACCGTGGTGCCCAGCTCCGGTGCGGACAGGGCGGTGAGCGCGGGCACGACCTGGGCCAGGGCGTGCACGGCGCTCGCCCCCGCGGCGGGGTCCAGGCCCGCGTGGGACTCCACGCCGCGCACGTCCACGTCGAAGATCCCCATGCCCTTGCGCCGGGTCTTGGGCATGCCCTCCCGGCTGGGCTCGAGGACCAGGGTCAGGTCCACGCCCTCGCTGGCCCGCTCGATGTGCGGGCGCGACGCGGGGCTGCCGATCTCCTCGTCCCCGGTGAGCAGCATCCGCACGGCGGGCCGGGGCAGGTCCAGCTCGCGCAGGAGCCGCAGCGCCCAGGCGCTCTGCACGATCCCGGCCTTCATGTCGAAGCAGCCGGGGCCGCTGAACCGGTCGCCGTCGACCGTGACCGGCCACCCGGCCAGGGTTCCGGCGGGCCAGACGGTGTCGTAGTGGCTGACGAAGAGCACGGTCCCCGCCCCGGTTCCGGGATAGGACACCTCCAGCACGTCGCCGAAGGAACCGCCGTCGTAGCGGACCCGGGTCTCGGGAGCGCCCAGCCGCCGGACCAGCCACTCCTCGATGCCGTCCAGCCCGGCGGACAGCAGGTCCCGGTCGCCGCTGGGGGTCTCCAGCTCCACGAGGGCGCGCAGGTCGTCGATCATGCTGGGCAGGGCGCGCTCGGCCGCGTCCGCCAGCCTCGCGGTCACCGTCTGGCTCATGTGTCACTCTCTTCGTTGCGGTGGGCAGGGGATCCCGCTCGCGGCGGGAAAGGCGCGGTCAGCGCACCGGAACACCCGGTCCCAGCGGGATGCCGAGCGCCCACCAGCCCAGGAACAGCAGGGTCCAGCCGATCAGGACGGTGAGGCACAGCGGCAGCGTGAGGGAGATCAGCGTGCCGATGCCCGCGTCCCGGCGGTAGCGCTGGAGGAAGCCCAGCGCCATGACGAAGTACGGGCTCATCGGGCTGATGACGTTGGTGCTGGAGTCGGCGATGCGGTAGACGGCCTGGGTCGTCTCGGGAGGCACGTCCAGGAGCATGAACATGGGCACGAAGACCGGCGCGATCAGGGTCCACTGCGCGGAACCGCTGGTGATGAGCAGGTTCAGCGCGGCGGCGAACACGATCATGCCGAGGAAGAGCAGTACGGGGTGGACCCCGGCCGAGTCCAGCAGCGCGGCGCCGCGGATCGCCACGATCTCGCCGATCCCGGTCCAGCGGAAGTAGGCGAGGAACTGCGAGGCGGCGAAGAACAGCACGACCACCGGCGCCAGGTCGCGCACCCCCGCGGTCATCGCCTCGGGGACGTCCCGCGCGGAGGCCACGGTGCCCGTGGCGCGCCCGTACACGATTCCGGCGAGCAGGAACAGGACGCCCAGCACGTAGGCGACACCGGTGATGATCGGCGAGCCGAGGACCGTCCCGTCCTCCCCGCGCAGGGGCGAGGCCGGGGGCACGAGCGCCGCCGCGAGGACCGCCACGGCCGCCAGCACGGTGAGCCCGGCGTTGCGCAGCCCCCGGAGCTCGGTGTCGGAGAGGGTCATGGAGCCCAGCTCCCGCGCCTCCCGGTCCCCCTCGCCGTCGCCGTCCTCGGTCAGGCCCTCGGAGCGCCTGCTCAGCAGGAACTCGGTGACGAGGGTGATCAGGGCGGCGAGCACGACGGCGGAGACGGCACCGAAGAAGTAGTTGTCCAGCGCCGTGACCGTGTAGCCGGGGTCGATGATCGCGGCGGCCTCGGTGCTCAGGGCGGACAGGAGCGCGTCGGTGGGCGTGATGAGCAGGGACGCGTTGTACCCGGCGGAGACGGAGCCGAAGGCCACGACCAGGCCGAGGACGGGACTGCGGCCCGCGGCCTTGAAGAGCAGGGCGCCCAGCGGGATGAGCACGACGTAGGCGGCGTCGGAGGCGACGCTGCCGGTGACGCCGGTCAGCGCGACGGCGAAGGTCAGCCACCGGGCCGGGACCCTGGTGACGCTGCCGCGCAGCATCGCGTTGAGCAGGCCGCTGCGCTCGGCGACCGAGACCCCGAGCATGACGACGATGATGATCGCCAGTGGTGGGAAGGTCGCGAAGTTGTCGATCGCGTCGCCGACGATGGTCTGCACGCCCTCGGGTGAGAGCAGGCTGCGGACCGCGATGCGCTCGCCGTCCACCGGAGAGACGGCGAAGACGCCCAGCGCGTTGAGCAGGGCGCTGAGCGCGATGACGATCCCGGCCATGATCGTGAACAGCCAGAACGGGTGGGGCAGCTTGTTGCCCACCCGTTCGATCACCTGGAGGGAGCCCAGGAGCAGCCGCATCGGCAGCCTGGGGCGTGTGGAATCGGTCGTGGTCACCCGTGCTCCCTGACGTCCGGGCGGGCTGGCGCCCCTCCCGTGCTGCGTTGACCAGTACATTGCATGTGCGGTGGATGGATATGTCAACCACCAGCGATAAAGTGGTGGAATCATTCATCAGAGACGGCATGTGTGGTGACTGTGGTCTTCTCGGAAGCGGACGCGGTGCTGGACGAACTCGACATGGACCTGGTCGCCGCCCTCCAGCTGGCGCCCAGGTCGCCGGTCAGCGCTCTGGCCGAGGCCGTGGGGAGTTCGGCGAGCACCGTGGGGCGGCGGCTCCAGCGCCTCCAGTCCGAGCGCTCCGTGCGCGTGGTCGGCCAGGTGGACTGGCCGCTGCTCTCCGACGCCCATCCGCACCACGTGTGGATCACCACCGCCCCCGGCAGCTCGCGGCGGGTGGCCCGCCGCCTGGCGGAGCGGCCGGAGACGCAGTTCGCGGCCGTGACCAGCGGCGGGTCCGACGTCTACTGCGTCGTCCACCCCTTCCGCCGCGACCGGGCGGCGGACCTGCTCGCCCACGGGATCCCCTCGGTGGAGGGAGTGGCGGCCACGCGGTCCGACCTGGTCCTACGGGCGGTGAGCCGGGCCGACTCCTGGCGGTTGGACCGGCTCGACCCCGCGCGGACCCGGGCACTGGACCCCTACACCGACGCGGGGGAGAACGAGGCGGCGGAGGAGCCCCGCAGCCCGCTGAGCGTGCAGGAGGCGCTCGTGGTGCGGATGCTGCACCGCGACGCGCGTGCCGGTTCGGGAGAGGTCGCCCGCGCGCTCGGGGTCAGCCAGTCCACGGCCTACCGCCTCGTCCAGTCCGTGCTGGAGCGCCGCATGGTGCGCCCCCGGGTGGAGGTGGAGCCCGCCCTGCTGGGCATGGGCGTGGAGGCGGTGCTGGCCCTGGAGGTCAGCCCCCGTGAGATCGGCGGCGTCGCCGACGCGCTGGGGGCGCACCCCTCCGCGCGCTACGTCTCGGTGGTGGCCGGGACCTCGTCCGTGATCCACCACGCGGTGTTCCGCGACGAGGCCGAACTCGCCGACTTCCTCTCCGCGGACCTGGGGCGCCTCTCGGGCATCACGGGCCTGCGGGTCTCGGTGGTGCTGGACGTGCTGCGCCGCTACTGGACGGCGCGCGAGGGCGTGCGGCTCGGGCCGCCTGGCCCGTCGGCGCTGCTGGACGGGGAGCCGCCCGCCGGGGAGTGAGTGGCTCCCCCGGCCACGCCACAGTCGGGGGCATCGCCTGTCGGTGAAGTCGACATGTCCGTTCGCCGCCGTGCCTACTTGACGACGTGTCTACTTACCGACATGCCTGTTTGACGATGTTCCTTCTTACGGATGCGTCCGTTCGCCTGTGTGGCGACGTACCTACTCCTCCCCGCCCTTGGCCACCAGCGTGAGCACGTCGTAGGTGGCCACGGCCTCGCCGTCCTGGTCGGTGACCAGGGCGTCCCAGCGCACCTCGCCGTAGTCGGCGTTCGTGCGCGGGGTGATCTGCTTGGCGGTCAGCGTCACCCGGATCGTGGCGTCCTCCTTCACCGGGGTGAGGAAGCGCAGGTTGTCCACGCCGAAGTTGGCGAGCACCGGGCCCGGTGCCGGGTCCACGAACAGGCCCGCCGCCAGCGACACCACCAGGTAGCCATGTGCCACGATCCCGCCGAACAGCGGGTTGGCGGCGGCGGCCTCCTCGTCGGTGTGCGCGTAGAACGTGTCACCGGTGAACTCGGCGAAGTGGTCGATGTCGGCCCGGGTGACGGTGCGCTCCGCCGACCGGATCGTGTCGCCGATCCGCAGCCGCGACAGGTCCTTGCGGAACGGGTGCACGTCGCCCACGGTCCGCTCGGAGCCGGTGGTCCAGTGGCCGGTGATCGCGGTGACCATGTCCGGCGGGGCCTGCACGGCGGTGCGCTGCATGTGGTGCTTGACCCCGCGCACGCCGCCCATCTCCTCGCCGCCGCCCGCGCGGCCGGGCCCGCCGTGCACCAGCACGGGCAGCGGGGAGCCGTGGCCGGTGGACTCCTTGGCGTCGTCGCGGTTGAGCACCAGGATGCGCCCGTGCCAGGGCGCCAGCCCGAGGACGACCTCGCGCGCCACGTCCGGGTCGCGGGTGACGAGCGAGCCCACCAGGCTGCCGCTGCCCCGGGCGGCGAGCTCGACGGCCTCGGCGACGCCGTCGTAGGCGATCACGGTGCTGACGGGGCCGAAGGCCTCCACCTCGTGCGGCTCCCGGGCGCCGGGTTCGGCGCGCAGCAGGACCGGGGACATGAACGCGCCCGACTCGTCGTCGGCCCCGTTGACCTCCACGCTCTCCGGGTCGCCGTAGACGACCGCGCTGGTGGCGCGCAGGGCCTTGACCGCCTTGCGGACCTCTTCGCGCTGGTCGAGCGAGACCAGGGCGCCCATCCGCGTGTCCGGGTCGTCGGCCGCGCCGACCACCACCTTGGCCAGGCGGTCGGTCAGGGCCCTGGTGACGGCCTCCGCCATCGCCCCGGGCACGATGACGCGGCGGATGGCGGTGCACTTCTGCCCGGCCTTGACCGTCATCTCGGTGACGACCTGCTTGACGTACAGGTCGAACTCGGGGTCCTCCTCGGTCACGTCCGGGCCGAGGATCGAGCAGTTGAGGGAGTCGGCCTCCACGTTGAGCTGCACGCCGCCGCTGACCACGTTGGGGTGGTTGCGCAGGATGGCGCCGGTGGCGGCGGAGCCGGTGAAGCCCACGACGTCCTGCGGGCCCAGGGCGTCGAGCAGGCCCCGGTGGCTGCCGACGAGGAGTTGGAGGGAGCCCTCGGGCAGCAGGCCCGACTCGACCATGCGCCGCACGACCGCGACGGTGAGGTAGGCGGTCTGCCCGGCGGGTTTGACGATGCTGGGCATCCCCGCGAGGAAGGCGGGAGCGAGCTTCTCCAGCATGCCCCACACCGGGAAGTTGAAGGCGTTGATCTGCACGGCCACGCCCGGGCGGGACGTGTACACGTGCTGGCCCACGAACGTGCCCTGCCTGCCGAGCGGCTCCAGGGGCCCGTCCAGGATGACGGTGGAGTTGGGCAGCTCGCGGCGGCCCTTGCTGGAGAAGCTGAAGAGCGTGCCGAAACCGCCGTCCACGTCCACGGCGGTGTCCCGCCTGGTCGCTCCGGTCCGGTGGGAGAGGGCGTAGAACTCCTCCTTGTACTCCGTCAGGTACTTGGCGACCTCCTTGAGGATGTTCGCGCGCTGGTGGAAGGTGAGCGCGCGTAGCGCCGGGCCGCCGACGGTCCGCGCGTGGTCGACCATCCCCGCGACGTCGGGGCCGTTGGACGAGATCCGGGCGACGGTCTCCCCGGTGTTCGCGTCGGCCAGGGGCGCGCCCTCGTCCGCGGGGGTGAACCATGCTCCCCGCGCGTAGCTCTGGAGTGTTTCGGGCACCGGACGGTCCTCTCCTCGGGCTGTGCTCTCTGACGAACAGTATTACAGACCGATCGGTCAGTAAATAGCCCCAGGAAAGCCGCGCCGCTTCCCACCTGCTCTTTTCCTGCTTGTCCACAGGTCGGGTCCACAGGTCGGGTCCACAGGTTCGGGTGGGGATCGGCACGTCCCCTGGCGCGTCCGCGCGAGAACCGCAGTTCCCGCGCGCGGAAACCGGGGCCGACGCTGTAACACGGAGGCCCCACCAGACAGAAGTGGGGTGAGACCGCACGGAAGGAAGCCGATGAGCAGTGAGGACACGGACACGGACACGGAGGAACCCGCGAAGAGCGAGTTCACCCGGTTCTTCGAGCGGTACCACGGCGACGTGTACCGCTACGCCGTGCGCCGCCTGGGCGCGGACTGCGCGGACGACGTCGCGGCCGAGACCTTCGGCGTCGCCTGGCGCAGGTACGACCGCCTGCCCAAGGACCAGCCCCTGCCCTGGCTCTACGGGGTGGCGCGCAACGTCATCCGGACCCGGCTGCGCAGTGAACGGCGTCGCGGCGAGGTGCTCAGCGCCGAGGCCGACGCCGGTGTCCCCGGAACGGCCGACACCGTCCGCCAGGTGGAGGAGCGCGACACCGCGCTGCGCGCCCTGGACCGGCTCAGCGCCACCGACCGCGAACTGGTGATGCTCCTGGCCTGGGAGGGCCTGGAGCTGACCGAGGCGGCCCGGGTCCTGGGCTGCACCACGGCCACCGCGCGCGTGCGCCTGCACCGGGCCCGCCGCCGGATCGAGCGCTTCCTGGACTCCTCGTCCCCGGCGGACCGGGACGCGTCCCCAGCACGTCCGGCGACGCCGGGCACCCCGCACGTCCGAGTTCCCGTGGAGGAGAAGTGAACCGTAACCCCGCCAGCCGTGGCTCGCGCGGCGACACCGACGCCGTGCGGAGGATGCTCGCCGCGCACGACCCCGCGGCCTCCGCCCGCCCCGACCCCGCGGCCCGTAACCTCGCCCGGATCGAGGCGGTCGCCTCGGGCGACCGCCACCGGGTCCGCGGCCTGACCCCCCGGCGCTTCGCCCCGCGCCTGGCGCTGGGTGCCGCCGCCGCGTTCACCGCCGTGGCCGTGCTCGGGTCCCTGGGCTGGAACGCCGTCCAGCCCGCGTACGCCGGTCCGCCCCCCACCCCGCTGGAGGTTCCCCTGGCCACCGACCTGTCCGCGGGCCGTGAGCGCCTCCTCGCCCTGGCCGAGGCCGCCGAGGGGCAGCCCCCGCCGCCCGCCGGCGGCGACGTCGCCTACGTGCGCACCGCGGAGTGGACGTTCACCTACTCCCAGAACGCCGACACCGGCGAGGCGGGCTGGGGGATCGCCCCGACGAACGAGCAGGTCTGGCGCACCCCGCACGAGTCCGGGCGCAGCGTCTCCACACCGAGCCTCCCAGAGCACGAGGGCGGCGACCCCGGCCCGCTCCGGTGGCTCTTCGAACAAGGGCCCGAGGAGTCCGAGTGGGGCGGCGGCGAGGGCGGGAACGGCATGTTCTTCACCTTGGAGCCCGGCAGCCTGTCCACCGACCCGGACCAGCTCGCGGAGCAGCTCCTGGCGGTCGGCGGCCAGGCCTCCGGAGCCACGCGGGACCCCTCCCCCGGGGTCGGGCTCGTGTACGCCCTCCAGCTGGTGTACGAGGAGGCCCCCGTCTCCCCCGAGGTGCAGGCCGCCGCGCTGCGCGCGCTCGCCGGACAGGAGGACGTGCTGTACGCGGGCACTGCCCGGGACAGGGAGGGGCGCGAGGGCGAGCTGTTCCTGGTCGAGGAGGACGCGGGGGACGGTCACGTCCTGGAGCGCAGGATCATGTTCGACGCCGGCACGGGCGTGCCGCTCTACCACGAGACGGTCGCCGTGGAGTCACCCGGGGAGGAGGGGCTGCCGAGGGTGAACAACTACACCGTGCTGGTGGAGTCCGCCTGGGTGGCGGAGGTGGGGGACACCCCCTGACCCCCCGGGGTCACCCCACTGACCTGTGGGTTCGCCCCCTGACGACGGGGTCGGTACCGGACGCGGTGCGGCCGGTACCGACCCGGAGCCAGCCGTGAACCGTCCCGGAGTCAGCCGCAAACCGGGGCGGAGCGCGCCGAAACCACACATCGCTTTGTCGACATTCGGGCTGACATGGCGACGAGTCCGCAAATGGACGTGTCGACACGCGGCCGGGCGACCGCGCCCGGCCGCCCCTACCTGGTGAGCGCCAGAACCTCGGCGCCAGGCAGGTCGGCGAGCAGCTTGCCGGGCACCAGCAGCTTGGAGCGGCGCACCCCGCTGCCCACCACGACCTCGGCCTCGGCGGCGACCGCCTCGTCCACCAGGACCGGCCACCCCTCCGGCAGGCCGAGCGGGGTGATGCCGCCGTACTCCATCCCGGTCAGCCCGGTGGCGTCGTCCATCGGCGCGAACGAGATCTTGCGGGCGCCGAGACGGCGGCGGACGATCCCGTTGACGTCGGCGCGCTGGGTGGCCAGCACCATGCACGCCGCGTAGGACACCTCGCCGCCGCGCCTGGCCGCGACCACCACGCAGTTCGCGCTGGTCTCCAGGGGCATCCCGTACCGTTCGCAGAACTGCGCCGTGTCCGCGAGCTCCGGGTCGATCGGCGCCACCCGCGCGTCCCCGCGGCCGCGCACCGCGGCCAGGACCGGGTCGGCCAGCAGCTCCGGGTGCTCGTCCGCACGTACCCAGTTCAGTCCACCGGACATGGCACACCTCGATGTCGTCGTGAAGGTCGTTCGGAGGAGGTCCTCCGACAAGGGGACACCGCCAGGCTAGGGCGTGTTCGGTGCATGCTGCCCGTCACGCGGCAGGGTGTGCGCTCGCCGAGCCTGCCCTAACGGCCGTCTCGGTGGCGCCCGGCGATCCGCAGCGCCAGTTCGGCCAGGTCCCCGGCCCGGTAGCCGGGCCACCCGTGCACCGCCTCCAGGTACTCCCCCGGGATCGCGCTCGCGCCCCAACGGGCGCCGAGCAGCGCTCCGGCGATCGCGGCCACGGTGTCGGTGTCGTTGCCCGCACGCACGGCGGCCATCAGCGCGGGGGCGAACCCGCCCGGCTCGCGCACCACGGCCGACCACGCCGCCTGGAGGGCGGCGACCACGAACCCGTTGTTGTCGAAGGCGTGCGGCGGACGTTCCTCTGCCTCGGCCAGCCACGCCGCCCATGCTCCGCGCCGCTCGGGCGGCAGCAGCTCCAGACCCGCGCGCACGCCCGCCAGGTCGCCGTGCGCGACCGCGTGCCGGACCCCCTCGCACCACAGCACGCAGGCCTCGGAGGCCAGCGGGTCGCCGTGGGTGAGGCGGCTGTAGCGGTCGGCGGCCGCGGCCAGGCCCCTCGGGTCGTCGGGGTAGGCCAGGGCCAGCGGCCCCGTGCGCATGAGCGACCCGTTGCCCGCGCTCGACACCCCCTCGGCGAAGCGGTCCGCCGCCGCCCGCTCCATCACCTCGGCCACCTCCGGCCGCCGGTACGCGTGCCCGGCGCGGCCCATCACCCACGCCGTCTGGTTGCCGATGTCGGTGGCGCCCTCGTCCCTCCACCGCAGGAAGGCGTCCGCGGTGTGCCGCAGTGCCTCCGCCGACAGCGGGTCGCCGTGCTCGCACAGGGCCTCGGCGATGCACACGGCCATCTGGGTGTCGTCGGAGTACTCGCCCGGGGCGTAGGGACCCAGCCCGCCGCCGACCATCTCGGGGATCCGGTCCCGCGCGAGCGGCGGCCCGAACTCGTAGGGCACGCCCAGGGCGTCGCCGCACGCGGCGCCGAGTAGGACGCCCGCCGCGCGGTCCTCGCGGGTTCCGGGGGAGGGGAGGTTCACAGTGGCCTCACAACGTTTCGGTACCAGGGGTGCTGCGAGTCGACCCTACTGTCCGGCGCGTGTCCGCATCCGGCTCGGGAGCGTGGGGTGCGGGATGGTGCGGGGACATAGAATCCGTCCCATGGAGACCCCCACTCCCGATCCCCTCTTCGGCATCACGCTGCACGAGCGCTACATCCTCGGGAAGCGGCTGCGCAGCGGTGCCTCGGGAACCGTCCACGTCGCGCACGACCTCGGCGGTGACCAGACCGTCACGGTCACCGTCCTGCACCCCTGGCTGGTGGGCGACCACGGCGCGGTGCACGCGTTCGTGGACCGCGCCCAGACCCTGGAGGGCCTGTCCCACCCGGGGATCGCCCGGATCCTCGGGCACGGCCGCGACGGCGAGCACGTGTACGCGGTCGGCGAGTACCTGCCGGGACAGACCCTCGCGGAGGCGCTGGGCGAGGGCGGCGGAGGGCTGCGCTACCCGGTACGGGCGGCGCTGGCCATCGTGGCCGGAACGCTCACCGCGCTCGACGCCGCCCACGGCGCGGGCGTCGTGCACGGCGCGCTCGACCCCCACACGATCGTGGTGGACGGTGAGGGAGGGGTGCGGGTCACCGGTTTCCCCCTGCTCTTCGACGCCGAGGAGGACGCCGGCCCCGAGACCCGTACCGACGTGCACGCCGTCGGGCGACTCCTGTACACGCTGATGACCGGCGTGCCCGCGGACCCGGAGGCCCACCCGCTGCGGCCCTCGGCCGTCATCCCCGGCCTGCCGCCCGACCTGGACATGCTGGTCGCCAACGCCACCGACCCCAACCCGCGCTACCGCCCCCGCGACGCGGGCCAGTACCTCACCGTGGTCGAACAGGTGCTGCGGTCGCTCCCCGGGTCCCCGGCGGACCCCGCCGACGTCGACACCCGGCCCATCCCCGTCATCACCGACGCCCCGCCGGAGCGCAGGGAGGAACGCGCCGCGCCGGTCCCGCTGTGGCGGCGCACCCCCGTCCTGGTCACCGCGGGCGTGCTGGTCCTGGTCCTGTTCGCCGCCGGATGGGCGCTGGTCCCGGACGACCGAGTCGCGCTGCCCGACCTCGTGGGCGCCTCCAGCGAGCAGGCCGAGGAACGGCTGGCCGGGCTCGCCATGGACCTGACCGTGCGCTTCGAGGAGGCCTACAGCGACACCGTCGGCGCCGGGGCGGTCGCCGACAGCACGCCCGCGCCCGGCAGCGACGTGGCGCGGGGCGCCGAGGTCCTGCTGCACGTCTCCACCGGGCCGCGGTACTCCGAGGTCCCCGACGTGGTCGGCGGCACCGAGAACGAGGCGCGCGAGACCCTGCGCCAGGCCGGGTTCACCGGTATCGAGATCGTTCAGGAGCACTCCCCCGACCAGCCCCCCGGCACAGTCCTGGCCACCGAGCCCGCGGTGGGCGAGGAGGGCGACCGTGAGGAGCCGGTCGTGCTCAGCGTGAGCGAGGGCGTCATCGTCCCCACGCTGATCGGTATGGGCCAGGAGGAGGCCGCGACCGCCCTGGCCGGACTCGGCCTGGTCGTGCAGGTCACCGAGGAGCACCACGACACCGCGCCCGTCGGCGAGGTCAGCGGGCAGGACCCCGAACCCGGCACGATCCTGCCGGAGGAGGGCGCCGTCGCCCTCACCGTCTCCCTCGGCCCGGAGCCGGAGGAGGAAGAGGAGGAGGAATCCGAGGAGGAGGCCTCCACCTCCGAGGAGGACGACGTCCGGGGTGACCGGGGCGACGGGGACGGCCGGGGTGACCAGGACGGCTGGGGCGACTGGGGCGGCCGGGACGAGGACGACGACGGTGGACGCGGGGACGGCGGCGGCTCCTGCGACGCACCGCAGTGGGACGAGGGCACCGTGTACGACACCGGTGACCGGGTTCAGCACCAGGGCCGTGAGTACGAGGCGCGCTGGTGGATCCAGGGCTACCCGCCGAGCAGTGACCAGTGGGGTGTGTGGGAGGACAAGGGCTCCTGCTGAGGCGCACTGAGGCATAGCGCCGCGTGGTGCCGGGGCGTTCCCGGGTTCCCGGCCCTGGCGGTCACCACCAGGGCCGGGCGGCGCGAGGACCCGGCGCCGGTGCCGGGCGTTCGGCTCGACGTGTGCCGGGCACGGTGCCCGGGGGTCAGGTCGACGCGCCCGCGGTGAAGTCCCCGGCGCGCTCGCGCGCCCACGCGCGGAAGGTCAGCGCGGGTCGGCCGGTGACCGCCTCGACGTCCCCTGAGGCCGGCTCGGGTGCCTCGACGAGGGAGACCCAGTAGGCGAGCCCGGCGGTGGCGAAGTCGGCGCCCATGGTCTCGGTGAGCTCGGCGCGGGCCTCCTCCTCGGGCTGCTCATCCCAACGCACCGGCAGTCCTGTCTCCTCTCCGAGGATCCGCACCTGCTCTGCCTGGGTCAGTGACTCGGGCCCGGTCACCGTGCCGGAGGCGCGCACGGCGCTCTCCGCCCGTCCCCACACGCTGTCGGCGTCCTCCCCGGCCGCGACCGCCGAGAAGTAGACGACCCGGCGCACGTGTCCGGTCAGGGCCGCCACCGTCTCCTCGATTCCCTCCGTGCCGTACCCCGGCCAGAGCAGGTACGCCCCCGCGGTTCCCTCGGCGGCGGAGGACACGGCCTTGGGATCGGTGATGTCGCTCCCGACGACCTCGACCCCCTCGGGCATCCGAGCCCTCCCCGCGTCCCGCACGAGAGCCCGCACGGGGCTGGTCTACGCGGTCGGCTCTGGCGACGCGCTCGGCCTGTGGAACGTCTTCGTCACCACGTCGCTCACCGAGACCTCACCGAACTACTGGGAGCACACACCCGGAGGCTGCTAGGGAACGGCGGCTAGGCTCCGCTCCCACCGCGCGCCAGGCGCCCGAAGTGGCTCACCGCGGCGCCCAGCGCGAAGTGCGCGGCCTGGTGCTCGGTCATCGGGACCACCCCGGCCGGGACGGTCACCCGGAAGGGGAACTCCTCGTCCGGCCGGATGCGGAAGTCGTCAATCACTCCCTGGGACAGGAGCATGGTCAGGGCCTCGCGGACCTGCCCGCTGCGGTTGTCTGACGCCCAGATCGACATGTCCCCAACCCTAGCCCGGCGGGGGGCGTCTCTCGGGTGGAACGGCGAACGCGCTTCGGGCGGACAACGGATACGGGCGGGCCGCGACCGCGACCCGCCCGTGCTCCGGGGCACGGACACGACCCCCGTGGTGCCCGTCCCCGCCGTCCGCTGCTGCCGTCCGTCGTCCCCCGACGGCGGACGCGGCGGACGGAGTCCGTTGTGCCTCAGCCGCCCTCGGGCAGCTGGGCCTCCCCCGCGAGAACGTTCGCGGTCAGGCGGCGCAACGCCAGCCTGGTGGCCTCGAACTCCTCCTCGGGGAGGTCGATGACCCTCCCGATCGCCTCCGGGATGCCCTCGGCGCGCGCCCTGAGCCGCCCGCCCTCCTCGGTGAGGACGACGAGGACGGAGCGCTCGTCCCGCGGATCGCGTCCCCGGACCAGCAGTCCCCGGGCCTCCAGCCGCTTGAGCAGCGGTGTGAGGGTCCCGTAGTCCAGTTGGAGCACGGAACCGAAGTCCTTCACCCAGCACTCGCCGCGCTCCCAGAGCAGCATCATCACCAGGTACTGGGGATAGGTCAGCCCCAACGGCTCCAGCAGGGGCCGGTACAGGTTGGTGACCGCACGCGACGCCGCGTAGAGAGCGAAGCACATCTGCTCGTCGACTGCGGGAAGAGGGAAGCCGCCCGCGGGGGCGGGGGATCGGTCGGCCATCGCCACCATCGTAGTTACCCCGCGCCCGATTTCCAAAGCCCACAATTACCTTGCGCGCAAAGAAAAGTGGTACGGGGTTCCCTATGTGTGACGCGTGGGGTCGCCGCAGGTCGGAGAGGGCGCCGTTTCCTCGTGCCGGAACCCCTCCCGTCACCCCGCCGACCTACCGGCGCGGTTCCTGGTAGGGCAGCAGGCGCTTGACCACCTTGCCCGTGGCGTTGCGCGGCAGCCCGTCCACGACCACCACGTCGCGCGGCACCGAGAACCGCCCGAGCGCCTGCCGCACGTGCGTCCGCACCCGGTTCGGGTCCACGCCCCGGCCCTCGTGCGGCACCACGTACGCCGCGAACCGCTGCCCGAACTCCTCGTCGGGCACGCCCGTCACCACGACCTCACGCACCTCGGGAAGCGTCACGATCGCCTCCTCCACCGGCCGGGGGAACACGTTCTCCCCACCCGAGACGATCATGTCGTCGTCCCGTCCCGCCACGTGCAGCAGGCCGTTCGCGTCCACGTGGCCCCGGTCGCCGGTCTCCATCAGACCGTCCGCGACCCTCTTGCTCCGCCCGTCCGTGTAGCCGTCGAAGAGCATGTCGTTGCCGACGTGGATCGACCCCTCCGTCCCCGGCGGGACCTCCGCCCCGCCGGAGTCCAGGACCGCGATCCGCGTCCCCAGGGGCGGGCGGCCCGCCGTCGTCGGGGACAGCCGCATGTCCCCGGGCGTCGCGATCGTCGCCCACGACACCTCGGTCGACCCGTACAGGTTGTAGAGCACGTCCCCGAACGCGTCCATGAAGTCCGTGATCAGCTGCGGGCTCATCGACGAGCCGCTGCACGCCACGATCCGCAGCGACGACGTGTCGTACCGCTCGCGCGTGGACCGGGGCAGGTCCATGATCCGCCGCAGCATCACCGGCACCGCGAACAGCGCCGTGCACCGCTCCTCCTGGACCGTGCGCAGCGCGTCCTCCGGCTCGAACAGCCGCCGCGTCACCAACGTCGCCCGCATCGACATGCCCAGCTGCACGCCCGCCAGCCCCCACGTGTGGAAGACCGGCGCCGAGACCAGGATGCGGTCCGAGGAGCGCAGCGGGATGCGCGACAGCACCGACGCCGCGTCCTGCGGCCCCTTCGGGGTCGGCCTCCGCGCTCCCTTCGGTGTGCCCGTCGTCCCCGACGTCAGCACGATCAACCGGCCGGGGCGCTCCGGCGGCTCCGGGTCGGCCTCCGCGCCCTCCCGCGCCTGCCACGGCACCCGTGGCCCCCCGTCGGAGGGCTCTCCCCAGGCCGTCACCCGCACGACACCGGGTTCGAGTTCGGCGCACACCCCCTCGAACTCGGCGTCGGCGACGACCACCGACACCCCGTTGTCCCCAACCGTCGCGGCCAACTGGCCCGCCGACAGCCCCGTGTTCAGCAGCACGGTGTCGGCGCCCAGGCGCCCGCAGGCCACCATCGTCTGCACGAAACCGCTGTGGTTGCGGCACAGCACGCCCACGCGCGCCCCCGCGCCCACACCCGCGCGCCCCCGCGCCCACACCCGCGCGGCGCAGGTCCCGGGCCAGCTCGCGGCCGCGCAGGTTCATCTCGCGGAAGGTCGTGGGGCCACGCTCGTCGACCACCGCGACGGCGTCGGGCACGCGCTCGTTCGCCGCTGCGTAGCCCCCGGCGATCGTGGCGCCCCACGTGCGCAGCGCGCGGAGCTGGCGGGCGACCCTGTCGGGGCGTCCAGGGCTGAGCACACCGGCGCGGACGAGCACCCGCACCGTTTCCAGGACGTGTCGCATGCGTGAGGGGGCGGGCGGACCTCCGGCGTTGGGCGCCATGGTGTCTCCGAGGGTGCCGACGGGGACGGGCGAAGCGTTCCGCGCCTCACCGGGGAGCCTTCGCCGCGTGACTCCCAGGAAGTACTGCGACCGTAGGTGAGGAACCCCCGTCGTTTCTCCGTCCCCGGATGAGTCCCTACCGGCGCGTGGTTGTCACCCCCGTACGAAGGACGGGCATACGCGGACCTCGCGGGCACCGCGGCGGGGCCGCCGCGCACACCGCGCGGCGGCCCCGGGCAGCTGCCATGTTCGGTGGGAGCTAGCCGGTCACGGTGACGGGTGAGGACGGGTCGTCGGCGTTGGTCACCTCGTAGACCGCGTTGAAGGGAGCCTCCGTCGCGCTGGTCGGGCAGCCGAACCCGCCCGTCACCTCGACCGGGGCCGCGGTGTCGAAGGCCAGGGTCGAGGCGGGGGAACCGTTGGTCCACGTGCCGCCGATGGCGGCGGGCGCGTCAGGGCTGACCGTCGCGGTGCACGAGGACAGACCGCTCGTGGTCACCACGATGCCCCCGGCGGGGATCACCATGGTGCCGACGGTCGGCGACCCGTGTTGCATGGTCATCTCCCACACGGGATCGGCCGCGGTGACCGTCGCGTACACGAAGGGGACGTTGGTCGAGCAGTCCGTGAAGCTCGGCGCGTTGATGGTCGAGGAGACCGCGCCGCCGGGGTTGTGGTTGCCGGGAGCCGCGGGAACCAGGTTGTTCCCGTTGCCCGGAGAGGTGGACGACGCGTCGCAGGTCACCACGACGCTGCCGGCGGTGAAGGTGGCGCTGCCGCTCAGGCTGGCCTCGAAGGCCGCCCCGGCGGGCGTCACCGTGGTCGGACCCTGCTGGGCGGAGGCGCTGCCGCCCCAAGCCAGGGCCAGGACACCCGCCGCGGCCGTCGCCAGGAGGGCGCGGACGGGGGATATCGGTCGCGGAACCGACATGGGTACTCCTTGTGTGTGACGGCCGGACGGCACGAGGATGCGCCGCACGGCGGGATCGGGGGGTGTACGCGCCGAATCGGTAGACGTGGTTTTCCTGTGGCCTCCGGGAACACACGGGCTCGTGATGCCCTCCCGCGTGTCCCCGGTGGTACGGGTGGCTGGGATCAGTCCTCGGCCCGGGGGGCCGAAGGGTCCTCCACGCCCTCTTCCCCCTCCGCCCGGTGCCTCCGTCGTCGTCCCCTCCTCCGGGGCGGCCGGGCGACCGGCCGCCAGGAGAAGGCCAGCCCGCCACCGGCCAGCGCCAGCAGGGTGCCGACCACCAGGCCGCCCAGGTTGGACAGGATGAGCGCGCCCAGACCGAGGAACCCGGCCAGCGAACCGGTGATGACGTGCTGGTTCGGGGTGAACCAGGTGACCAGGCCCAGGACGGCGAGCATGCCGCCGAACATCAGCGAGGAGACCCCGCCGACACCGGTCTGGATCATCAGCTCCACCGGCATCGCGACGAGCGACGCCATGACGGCACCGGAGAGGATCATCAGGAGCCCTCCCGCGAAGGGGCGGCGCTTGCGCCATCCGCGCCAGCGCGCCCCCAGACTCCGCGACGGCCTCAGAAGCACTCGTCGTCCCCCATGCTGATGCCCATGCTCAGGCCGGAGAGACGGAAGGTCCCGGCGCTGGCGGCCCTGGCCGTCTGCTCCAGGTCCTCGATCACGATCGTGTCGGACTGCATGCCGAACAGGTCGTTGAACCCCCGCGCCCCCTCCGGGCCCTGGTCGAGGGTGCCCGCGTCGCGGCCGATCTCGATGTTCTCGAAGGAGGCGTTGCCGTCCATCTGCGACATGTCGATCACCAGGTTCTCCGCGATGACCGGGGTGCCCTGGTCACCGGCGGTCAGCCGGAGAGAGATCTGCCCGACGATGGGGAACTCGGTCAGGACCGACTGGCACAGCCCCTGGATCTCGGCCTCCCGGATTCCGGCGACGGCCACCGGCACGGCCTCCTCGCGGACCGTCTGGTCCAGCCAGCCGTACTGGACGAAGCCCTCGCCGTTCAGTTCCTCCGCGGCGATCTTGAACTCCTGGCCGGAGACGGTGAACGAGGCGGCGAGAGCACCCTGGGCCATGGCGATCAGGATGCCGCCCACGGCCGCGCCCGCGGGAAGCGAGAAGAGCGCGAAGCGCTTCCAGCTGGTGTGGCTCTCGGGGGTGTCGGGGGATGTGGTGTCCATGCATGTCCTTCCGTGGGTGCATGGCCGCGCTGCGCCTGCCGTCCCCCCGAACCTTCGGCACGCGGCCTGGTCGCGGTCGTCCCCGCCTGTCGGGGCGCCGGACCAGAGTCCGTTCCGGTAACGCTGCACATCATGTATTGCATCCGAGGAGATTTCAAGGGTGTTATCCGAACTTTCCCACCTTTTCCGAGTTTCACGCCAAACATGAGTGCGGCACTGTTGAGGAAGGTCCTGAGCTGCGCAAACGTACAAATGGGCTTGTCGACGAGGCGCCTACGCATTTGGTGGAGAACGCTCTTTGTCATTCGGGTGAGCGTTCTCCCGCACCGGTCTTCTCAGCCAGGTGAGTCGTCGGCTCCCACCCACTTGCCCGTGCGCGGACACGCGCCCGAGGTGACGTGTGAGCGGCGACACGTGCACTGTGGTTTGCTCGATGTTCACGAGGGGGGTAGTGTTCTCCGAGTCGCCACGGGACGGCGAGCGGCCCTCGGGTCGACTCAGAACCGGACCGGGTCCGGCGACATCCTTCCTCCTCC